>JAJAYR010000560.1 GCA_026786155.1 Pyrinomonadaceae bacterium | reverse complement strand
CAAATCAACCGCGCAGCCGCGATTGTGGCGCGAACCTTTTTGCGGGTTAGCGACGAATTTTCGTTTGTCGGCGGGCGTTACTTCCCAGAAGATTTTCGTTACCGACCACGGGCGATAACCGTCGAAAATCACCAAGCCGAGATTCTGTTTTTTCAATTTTCGATGGACGCGAATCAACGCTTCGGCGGCGGGTTTCTGCATAAACGCCCGCGCTTCGGTATAAACCGCCGTGCCGGTGAAATTTCCGGCGGTGGCATATCGAATATCGAGTTTCAGAGTTTGGTCGAGTTCGGAAAGTTCTATCAAATCAGCCTCGCGTTTGTTCGCCTCCTTCGGCGGCGCAGTTTGAGCATAGAGCGCGAAAGTCGCTGTAACTATCCAACCAAGCAGATAGGAAATTGTCAAGAATTGTTTTTTCATAAAAGTCTAACGAAATTCTAGAAGTTACGCGGCTGAACAAAAAAAGATGGCGGCGGGTGGCACTTTGCCGAACAGCGAAGAGTTAAGCTCGCGGCGTTATTCGCTGTCAGCTATCAACTGTTCGCTGTTTATTCGGTAAAAATTATTGCTTTAACCATCCACTTCCTTCAACTGCCTGACTGCTAAACTTATAAGCCGATAGATTGAAATGTTCAAGCAGACAAGTTATTTTTAAATGAAATGTCGGAGAATGATGAACAGACAAATCTTTTCGCCAGATGGATTAAACGCTTCGGTGCGGCGGGATTTTTGTTTTTTCCTCATCAAAGGCTTGCTCTGGCTGATTGTCCCCGCGCTGATTGCTTAGTTCGCCGTGTAATTCATTTGGCGGAAACACGCACCGAAGTAAGTGGGTGCAAAATTTCAGAACACACTTACTGACGTGCGTGTTTCCGCCTTCAATCGGCGGTAAAAATTATATGAAAAAATCTCTTCAGGAAACTTACGCGCCGAACGGAATTTGTTTCGGCTGCGGCGTGAGAAACGAAAAAGGTTTGCGAATCCGCAGTTTTCCAAACAAAAGCGGCGATGAAGTCGTCGCCGAATGGCACGGCGAGACGCATCATCAGGCATTTCCCGGAATGCTCAATGGCGGCATCGTCGGCGCGTTGCTCGATTGTCATTCAAACTGGACGGCGGCGTATTTTTTGATGAAGCAAGCCGGCAAAGCCGAACCCGACTGCACTGTAACAGCAAATTATTCGATTAAACTGCTGCGCCCGACACCATTCGACGCGCCGATTATTTTGAAAGCCCGCGTCGTCGAATCAACCGAAGACCGCGCCACCGTCGAAGCCGAATTAATTGCCGACGACAAAGTTTGCGCGACGTGCCGGGGTTTGTTCGTCATCGTTAAAGAAGGTCATCCGGCATATCATCGCTGGTAGAATTCCAGCCGCGAACAAACACGAAAAGACGCGAAACAAAATTTAATTTTGGTGCGCTGCACTTCTCTTTTCGCGGCTAAAAAATTCTTCGCATTTGCTTTTCAAACTCTTCGGTCAAACCCAACCTTTCCAGCCAAAGTTTTTGTTCCGACATCAGTTTCGGCAAATAAACGACATCGCTCAAAGCGTATTCGACCAATTCCTTCGTCCAAATTCCGTTCCAATTTTTTATGAATGCGCGGCGCGGCGATTTGTCCAAATCAACCGCGAAATAGCGATAGAGCGTTTCGGCTAAACTCGCCGATTGCCCCGCGCCTCTGGTCAAAACCTTTTCGGCAATCATCGTGCAGAAAACATTTTCGACCGCAAAGCCTTTTTCACGAAGGAATTCCAAATCGAATTTCGCGTTGTGAAAGATTTTCGTTTTTTTGGGATTTTCCAAAAGCGCGGCGAGTTTGCCCATCGAAACATTTTCCGAAAGCGGCACGAGGACGTTAAAATCGCCGTCGGAAAACTGGATGGAAAAAAGTTTCCCGTATCTCGCGCTTAAACTCGAAGTCTCCGTATCACAGCCTAAAACGGCGGACGCGGAGAGTTTTTCGTAAGCCGTTTCGATTTCCGTTTGACTGCGGGCGACTAAAATCTGCACGTTTCGATTGTAAATCAAGCCGAATTAAAAACGTAAATTCAGACTTAGAAAGTTTTGCCGATTTCGCAAAACGGAAGTTAAAGGTTAAAATATCCGTTTTGATTTTGAATCTGAAATCTGAAATTTGAAATCTTGAACCTGAAACTTTGAACTTTGAACTTATATTATGTTACAAGCCGGAATTGTCGGACTGCCGAACGTCGGAAAATCAACTTTATTTAACGCGCTGACCGCGCAGGAATCCGCGCTGGCGGCAAATTATCCGTTCGCCACCATCGAGCCGAATATCGGCGTCGTCGCCGTGCCGGACGAACGCTTGCCCGTGTTGGAGAAAATGAACAAGGCGCAGCGCATCGTTCCCGCGACGGTCGAATTCGTGGATATCGCCGGTTTGGTGCGCGGCGCGTCGAAAGGCGAAGGTTTGGGCAACCAATTCTTAGCCAATATCCGCGAAACCGATGCCGTGATTCAAGTCGTGCGCTGTTTTGAAGACGACAACATCATCCACGTCGAAGGCTCGGTCAACCCGATTCGAGACATCGAAACGATTCAGCTTGAATTGGCTTTAGCGGATTTAGCGTCGGTCGAAAAGCGGCGCGATAAAGCGCAGCGCGGTGCGAAATCGGGCGATAAAACGGCGAAAGTGGAACTCGAAGGGCTGGATAAAATTCTGCCGGTTTTAGAAGAAGGTCGTCCGGCGCGTGCCGTTGAATTGTCTAAAGAAGAAAATTTGATTTTGAAATCGTTTTTCCTTTTAACCGCCAAACCGACGATTTACGCGGCGAATGTTGACGAAGAAACGCTGCTCGCGCCGGACGAAAATCCGCACGTCCAAACGGTCAAAGAACACGCCGCGCAGGAAAACGCCGAAGTCGTGATTATCTGCGCCAAACTCGAAGCCGAACTCGTCGCGCTCGAAGAATCTGAACGAACGGAATTTTTGGCGGACTTAAACGT
>JAJAYR010000559.1 GCA_026786155.1 Pyrinomonadaceae bacterium | reverse complement strand
TGTAATTGATAATCGCTTTGTCGGTCGGGAAACTCGGACACGAAAAAGTGCTGCCGTTCTGAATGACCGGATAACCGGCTTCGGTTAAAAGTTGACGGGCTTTTTCGGGATTAAAACGCCGGTTGTCGTCCCATTCTTTCTGCGAGATATTTTTCGTGCGGCGCGTTTCGGCTTGCACTTTTTGTCTGGCTTCTTCGTATTTCGGGAAAATTCCTTCGGGCGTAAAATCGTAGAGCGGTTTGACCGTCTGCCGAAATTCGGCGAGCGCGTCGCGGTTGACGGCTAAACTGAACGCCTGCCGAACTTTCAAATTATCGAACGGCGGCTGGTTGACTCTAAAACTGTAAAATTCGACGGCGACTTCCGGCAGATTCAAATACTCGTCTTTATACTGTTTGATTTCGCCGAGCCACGCCGGTGGCACGGTGTGATTGTAAATCGCGTCCACGACACCCGATTTATAAAGATTCATCATCGTCGTCGCTTCTTCGAGCGGATAAAATTCGATGCCGTCGAGTTTAACATTCGCCGCGTCCCAATTGTTCGGGTCCCGGACAACAATCAGTTCGTCATAAGGTTTATGGACAGCGAGTTTAAATGTGCCGCTGGTCACGATATTTTCCGGTCGCGTCCAATTTTTACCGAATTTTTCAATCGTCGGACGATGCAGCACGCGAAACAGTTGATGCGTCAGAAGTCCTAAAAAATACGGCGCGGGCTGGCGCATTTTAATCGCAAAAGTATAGTCGTCAACCGCTTCGATGCCGAAATTCTCAGCCGTTACCGGAACAAATTCTTTTCCCTGCACCGCCGCTTTGAGTTTCGGGTCGGCTTCGAGTTCTTTAGCGCGGCTTTTTTCATCGCCTTTCAAAACCAGACGTTCCGGCGCGTCCAAAAATTTATGCCGCTCCGAAACGGCGGTCAAATCTTCGTTCGCGGCGGTTTGACTCGCCGATTCCAACGCCGCTTTTTCCTTTTCGTCGGTGATAAAATCTTTTTTCAGCAGAAATGTTCCGGTCGGCGAATCGCGGACGAAAACGCCCGACTGATTATAACCTTCGGCATATTTGATGTAATAGGCGAGGTCGGCGCCTTTGGCGGCGATTTCCGGCGACAACGCGCGGCGAATCGAATACTCGACATCCTGCGCTTTTATCGGGTCGCCGTTCGAGAATTTCGCGTTTTTCCGCAGATGAAAAGTGTATTCCGTGCCGTCCGCGCTGATGTCCCAACGCTCGGCAATCGCCGGAATCGCTTCCATCGTTTTCGGGTGAAACTCGACCAAACCTTCATAAAGCGCAATATAAACACGCGCTTCCGGCTGTCCGGTGCTAATATGCGGGTCGAGCGATTCCGGCTCTGAACCGGAAATATACCGCAGCACGTTGTCGGTCGGCGCGGCGGTTTTGCCCCAGAAACGATTGTTCGCCGAACTCGCGCAGCCGCTCAAAAATAAAGACACCGCGAACAACGCAACGACTAAACGAGTTTGATTTAAACTGATTCGCGCCATAAATTAAAAACTCCTGATTTATAAAACTGCCGATATTATCGAACCTGCATTGCGGATTGGGAGAGCAAGGCTAAAAATCTTGAACCGCGCCGAACTTATCACGTCTTTATCCTTATGATTTTTAGTTAGTTGAAAGTCCTTCGGCTTTTCTTTGCGTCCTTGGCGTTCTTTGCGTGAAATAATTTTTATCACGCAAAGAACGTCAGGGACGCAAATTGAATCTAATTTTACGATTCACTTTTCGCCGTTTTCGGTTGCCAATTATTATCAATCCTGACGTTTTTGAGCAGCGGCGCGTCCAAAACATTGATGTCAAAACCTTGGATAAACGGCTTGACGAGCGAATAGGAAGTCGAAAAATAAAGTGGTATCGCGGGAATTTCGTCAATCGCTTCTTCTTCGGTCAAAATCGTTTCGCCTTCGACCGGATTTTCGTTTGACATCGAATTATTTTCGGCATTAACCGGCGACGGTTCGGGAGTTGATACGGCGGTAGCGGCATTTGAGTTTCCGTTCGGAACGATATTTTCACCTGTTTCGGCAATTTTATTTTCGGTCGGCGATTCTTTTTCGGGCGCGAAAATCGTCGCCATATTGACCGTTTCATCGGTCGTCGGCAAAACCACGCCGCGCCGTATTAAATCGAATTCGCCGGCTGCCCAAGCCGCGTCGAGTTCGCCCGCGTCTTTGACGACGATTTCCGTTTCGACGTTCAGATGCTTCTTCCACATCTTCGCCACGACGCGGGCGATTTTCTGCTGTAAATTATTGCGGTTGACGAGCAATCTGACTGCCGGAAAATTTTCGCCGCCGGGAAAACCGCTTTCGGCGAAAAGGTTTTTCGCCCGCGCCGCGTCCTGCACGAGTTTCGTTTTTTTATCGTCAAACGGCAGAAAATTAAAAGCCGGTTTGCTCGCGCCGTCCATTTCGCCTTCGGTAATGCGGTCGCGTTCGATGGAAATCGCCAAGGCTTCGCGCACTCTTTTATCATCGAACGGCGGATTTTTCCGGTTAAATTCGTAAAAATTTATCGCGGCGTGCGGTGTGCGCTGAAAATCTTCGTAAGTTGCCAGCAATTTCAACGCCAGCGGCTCGAAATCGGCGTTCGTTACCGCGTCAATTTCGCCCGCGCGATACGCCGCCAACGCTTTTTCGGCGTTTTCCATCGGCACTAATTTGACCCGTTCGAGTTCAACCGCTTCCCGATTCCAATAATTTTCGGCGCGGTCGAGCGTGATGCCGTCCTGCCCGACGCTCGTGATGCGAAACGCGCCGTTGGTAACGATTCCGGCGTTCAATTTATCGGTTTCAAAATCTTCGCCGTCGCCGTAAATCGGGCGAAACATCGAATGCGCGACGAGCGCGGGAAAATCTTTGTCGGGTTTGAGCAGTGAAACTTTCAACGTGAAATCGTCAACCGCTTCGACACCAAACGGCGTTGCTCGTTTTTCTTCGATTAACGGGTTTGGCGGCGCATTATTCGAGTTAGATTCAGCCGATTTCGGCAAAATAACCGCTGAATTTGAATTCGATTGATTTTGAATCAACGGCGTGTTTTGGAACGGCAGCAAATTATTATTATTCACCGGAAACTTCGGCAAAATATCAATCGTTACATTACCGACGACCGGCAGAACTTCAAGTTTGACGGGTTGAAACCCGACGATGTTCCGCACCAATTCCCGATGAACGAGGTTGTTGCCCATTTCTGCCAGCCGTCTCCACGAACGGACGAAATCGTTCGCCGTAACGCGCTCGCCGTTCGACCATTTAGAGTTTTTCCGCAAGTTAAACGTCCACGTTTTCAAGTCTTCGGAAGATTGCCAGCCGGTCGCCGTCGCCGGAATCGCTTTCAAATTCTGCGGGTCGGTTTCGGTCAAACCTTCATAGACGGCGCGGACAACATCGGTTTCGGGCGGCGCAACGGCTTGCGCGGGGTCGAAGGTTTTCGGCGATTTGCCGTTGCTCCAGCGAAATTCCTTTTTCGGCGGCGGCGCGGTTTCGGCGTAGAACGGTTCGGTTTTCGGTTTTTCGAGTTCGCTGCAACCATTCATTAGCACAACCAAGAGAACGGGGAAAAGGAGAAGAGAAGAAAAGGAGAAAAGGAGACGAGGAGACGCAAAGAAAGGAAGCCGGGAAGCTAGCCGCAAAATCGCCTTTTCTCCTCTTCGCCTCGTCTCCTTTTCTCCTCTTCTCGTTTTCAACTTGTTCTCCTTTTTCTGTTATAAAAGTTGTAATTGCTCGAAAATTTCAATCGTTTGTCGTCGCGTCTCTTCAAAACCTTCGGTCGTTTCAATCAAGAAATCCGCGTAACGCTTTTTTTCTTCCTGCGGCATCTGCGCGTTGATTCTCTGAATCGCCGCTTCTCGACTCAAATTGTTTCGCTCCATCAAACGCGCGATTTGTGTTTCCGCGTCGCACCAGACGACGATTAACTTGTCGAAACGCTTGTAGCCGCCCGATTCGATCATCAGAGCCGCGTCAATAATCGCCAGCGCGTTCGGGTTTTCCCGCATCCGCGACTGCAGCCAATCGTCCTGAGATTCGATGACCAATGGATGCACGATATTATTGAGAAGTTGTCGCTGCTCCGCGTCGGCAAAGACGATTGCGCCGAGTTTGGCGCGGTCTATTTCATTGTTCGGAAGCAAGATGTTACTACCAAATCGCTCTACAATCAATCGCCAGCCTTTCGTTAATGGCGCGACGACTTCCCGCGCCATCAAATCGGCATCAATCACCGCCGCGCCGAGGG
>JAJAYR010000558.1 GCA_026786155.1 Pyrinomonadaceae bacterium | reverse complement strand
ACGCTGCCCAAATCTCTATCGGCGACGTTTGCCTGAATGATAATGCGGCGTTGGACGTTTTCGCGGTTGAGCGTGTTCGGTCCCTGGTCAACGCGCACTTCGGCGACTTGCGCGATAGGAACTTTCGCGCCCGTCGGCGTGTCAATCAAAGTGTTTGCGATTGATTCAACCGATTGACGCGCCGAATCGTCGAAGCGCACGAGAACGTCGTGCGTTTTCTGGTCTTCCAAAACCTGCGAGGCGACGTGACCGTTAAAAGCGGTGTCCACCGTTTCGGCTAAATCTTCGGCGCGCAGCCCGACCGCCGCCGCCTCTGCGCGCTTCATATTGATTTGCACCTGCGGAACGCCGACCTGCGGCTCGACAATCAAATCAACGATGCCTTCGACTTTTGCCATCTGGTCGCGGATCTCCCCGGCTTTGTTGCGGAGCGTGGCGAGGTCTGGACCGAAAAGTTTGATGGCGATTTGCGCTCTCGTGCCGGAAAGCAAATGGTCAATACGGTGCGAGATTGGCTGTCCGACTTCGGCTTCAACGCCGGGAATCCGCGCCAGACGCTGCCGCACGTCTTCCATAAATTCAGCGTGGGAGCGGTCGCCTTCCGTTGTAACAACTTCGATTTCGCTGGTGTTGACACCTGCCGCGTGTTCGTCGAGTTCGGCGCGTCCGGTGCGGCGCGTGGTGGAAACGACTTCGGGAACTTCGTGCAGAACCTGTTCGATGACGTTGCCGATGCGGTTCGATTCCTGCAAAGAAGTTCCCGGCGGCATATTGGCATTGATGTTGAGCGTTCCTTCGTTAAACGGCGGCAGAAATTCGCGTCCCATAAACGCGAACATCACGACGGCAACGAGCAGCATCGCGGCTGACGCGGCAATAATTTTTGCCGGATTGCGGAGCGTCCAATTTAAGATGCGGGCGTAATGTTTTTTCGTCCACCCGACCAGACGCGAATCTTTTTCGTCGTGAATGAGCTTTGATTTGACGAGAAAGAAATAACAAAGCACGGGCGTGACGGTTAGCGCGACGACTAAAGATGCGGTAATCGAAATGATATACGCGAAGGCGAGCGGCGCGAACATTCGCCCTTCAAAACCGCCCAGGCTGAAAAGCGGCAGAAGGGCGACGATGATAATCAAAGTGGCGAACAGAATCGAGTTTCTGATTTCGCTCGAAGCGCGGAAAATCACGTCAATAATCGGCGCGGGCGTTGGCAGTTGCGCGTTTTGTTTTAAGCGGCGAAAGACGTTTTCCACATCAATAATCGCGTCGTCAACCAGCGCGCCGATGGCGATTGCCAGACCGCCGAGCGTCATCGTATTGATGGAAATCCCAAAATAATTCATCGCCAGAATCGCCGTGATGAGCGAGAGCGGAATCGCGGTCAAGCTGATAAACGTCGTGCGAAAATTCCACAAAAAAAGAAACAACACAATCGTGACCATAATGCCGCCTTCGATGATCGAAGCGCGGATGTTGCCGACGGCGCGGTTGATAAAGTCGGCTTGCTGAAACGCTTTGGTGTCAATCGCCACGTCCGGCGGCAGAGTCGCTTTCAGACTGGCGAGCGTCGTTTCAATCTGTTCGGTTACTTCGAGCGTGTTGGCGTTCGGCTGTTTTTGAAGCGTGGCGATAACGGCGGGCTGCATATTATAACTGCCGTCGCCGCGTTTTAAAGCCGCGCCCGCCTGCACCGTCGCTACATTTTTAACCAGAATCGGCGCGCCGTCGCGCACGATGATAACCGAGTTGGCAAGGTCTTCCGGCGTATAAATTCTGGCTCGACCGCGAATCAGATATTCTTCGTTCGTCCGTTCGAGAAATCCGCCCGCCGCGTTCGCGTTCGCCGCGCCGACCGCCTCGGCGACCTGTTCGAGCGTCAGACGATAATCGGTGAGTTTCGACGGGTCAACCAACACCTGAAACTGCTTGGTCTCGCCGCCGATAATCATCACCTGCGAAACGCCCGTGACACCCAAAAGACGCGGGCGCACCGTCCAATCGGCAATCGAGCGCAGTTCCATCGCCGAAGTCGTTTTGCTCGTCATCGAGATGAGCATAATCTCGCCCATCGTCGAGGAGATCGGTCCGAGCGTCGGCGCGGAAACTCCGGCGGGCATTCTGACTTGCTGTAATTTTTCGTTGACCAATTGCCGTGCGCGGTAAATATCCGTGTCGAGACTAAATTCGACGAAAACAATCGAAATGCCGATTGCCGAATTCGAGCGGACGCGGTAAACGCCCGCCGTGCCGTTCATCGCCGACTCAATCGGCAGGGTAACGAGCGATTCGACTTCTTCCGGCGCAAGCCCGTGCGATTCGGTCAGAATCGTCACCGTCGGCGCGGTCAAATCGGGAAAAACGTCAACCGGCGTGCGAAGCGTGACGTAACCGCCGTAAATCAAGAGCGCGATGGCGGCGATGATGACCAGCAGACGATTTTTGAGCGACCACAGAATGATTTTATTAAGCATTACTTTTTACCAGTTTTTAAGTTTCGTGCGAGTGAACGCCCGCATCTGCCGGACGCAGTTCCTGAAGGCGAATTTGATACGCCCCTTGCGTAACGACTCTTTCGCCTTTTTCCAAGCCGGACAGAACCGCGACTTTTTCGCCGTATTCGTCGCCCAAAGTTACTTCGCGCCGCTCGAATTCCTCGCCCGACAACAAAACATAGATGATTTTTTTGCCTTCGTTATCGAGTATCGCCGAACGCGGTATCATCATCGCCTTGACCGTTTCTTCGGCATCGAGCCGGACGTTCGCCTGCATTCCCAATCGCAGAGCGCGTCCGTCATTCGGCACTTGAAAATGAACATTGGCGGCGCGTGTCTGCTCGTCAACGACCGCGCCGACGTATTCGACCGCACCGCGAAATTCGCGGTCGGGATAAGCAGCGGTCGTAAAGGTCGCGCCGCCGCCCGTGACGATGCGGTTCAAATCGCGTTCAAATATCGGCACTTCGATGTGAACGAGGTCGATATTAGTGATTTCGACGATGGCTTGCCGGGCGCGACCTGCTCGCCGGTTGATTTGTTCACTTTCGTCACAAACCCTGCGAACGGAGCGCGAACGGTGTAGCTCGAATTCGCGCCGATTTCCCGTGTGTCCGCGCCGAAGTTTCCGGGACTGAGCGGTTTGACGGGCGTGATTGGACGCGCCGCACCGAGCGCGTCGCGGCGTTTGACGATTGAATCGTAATCGGCTTGCGCCATATTTAATTCGGATTCCGCCGCCTGCAACTGCTTTTGCGACAGGGCTTGTCCGGCGAAAAGACGGCGGGCGCGTTCGGCTTCGCGCCTGGTTTGTTCGAGCCGCACCCGCGTCGTTTCAACCGCTCCGGCAACGGTTCGTTTCTCGGCTTCGAGCCGGGCGTGTTCAAATTTGGCTTGCGCGTTTTTCGTTT
>JAJAYR010000557.1 GCA_026786155.1 Pyrinomonadaceae bacterium | reverse complement strand
ACTAAGAAAAGAAAGCATAATAAATTCTTGCAATGAAATTGCAAGGCTTTAGACCTGCGTGTATAGGATAGTCAACGATAAAATCAAATTTCCGGCGGCGCACGTTTTTCACTATTTTCAAAACTTCCGCGATTGATGCGGGCTTTTTTCCGTCGCGCAGTTTCACGCGGTCAACCGTAATTTTTTCATCGGCAAAACCGCAAATCTCGACGATTTCCGCGCCCGATTTCCCAATCATCGCCATAATTTTCGCCTTCGGAAATCTTATCCGAACGGCTTTCAGCGCGGGCAAACTCAAAATCACATCGCCGATTTGCCCGAAATTGATGATTAAAATGTTGTTTGGATTAAAACTCAAGGATTTAAATCGAGTTCCTGTCAGAACCGTCTGCGGTAGCGAGCGGTTGATTATATAAAGCGAAAATTTTACTATTTAACTTGAACCGTCGGCTACCGCAAACGGTTTTGACAGCATTCTAAATCCTACGCTTCCCGCAAATCTCTGCCCGTCATTTCGGCGGGTTTCTCGATTCCCAAAATTCCCAAAATCGTCGGCGCAACGTCTTCGAGTGCGCCGTCTTCGCGCAATTTCAAACCGTTGGCGTGTTCGTCAACGAAATGAAACGGAACGTCGTTGACGGTCGGCGAATTGTTCGGCTCGCCCGTCGTCGAATCCGCCATTTCTTCGCAGTTGCCGTGGCTCGAAGTAACCAGCGCGATGCCGTTGACCGCTTTGATTTTTTCGATGATGCCGCCTAAACAAGTGTCAACGAACTGCACGGCTTCGATAGTTTTTTCCAAATTTCCCGTGCTTCCGACAATATCGGCGGCGGCGAGATTAACGATAAAAACATCGTTCTCGCCCGCTTCGAGTCCGCGCAAAACTTTGTCGGTAACTTTGAAAACGCTCATTTCCGGCTGTGATTCGGAAGCATTCGTTTTCGGCGAATTAACTAAAATTCGTCGCTCGCACGGATGTTCGCGTTCCACGCCGCCGTTGAAAAAATATGTCAGATGTGCGTATTTTTCCGTTTCGGTGACGCGGCAGTTCAAAATGCCGTGGTCGGCGAGAACTTCCGCCAACACGTTATTTTCATTTTCCTGCCGAAACGCCACCGGCAAATTAAATGTCCGGTCGTATTCGGTCAGACAAACGGCGTGAATGTCCGGTTTGGTCAGATTGTCGCCGTCGGAAACCGCGAGCGATTTGACGAGTTGGCGCATCGGCGCGGGACGATGATTGAAAAATATCACGACATCGCCGTTTTTGACGCTGGCGATTGGTTCGCCCGCCGCGTTTTCCAAAACTATCGGCTGAATATATTCGTCGGAAATTCCGCGCAGAAACGATGCGCGAATCGCCGCCACCGCGTCCGTCGCGCGTTCACCCTCCGAATGCACGAGCATCGTGTAAGCCCGCGCCGTGCGCTCCCAATTCTGGTCTTTGTCCATCGCGCAATAACGCCCGCAGAGCGTCGCCACTTTGCCGATGCCGATGTCCGCCAGTTTTATTTCCAACGCTTCGACGTAAATATCCGCCGTGCGCGGCGCAACGTCGCGCCCGTCGAGAATACAGTGCAGAAAAACATTTTCCAGCTTTTCGTATTTCGCGTAACGCAGCAGCGCGAAAAGATTTTCGGGCGACGAATCAACTCCGCCGTCGCTCAACAAACCGACGAAATGCACCGCCGAGTTATTAGCTTTTGCCGCTTCAAAAGCTCTTTTTAAAACTTTATTTTCAAAAAACTTCCCTGTTTTAACGGCGTTCGAGATTTTGGCGACATCGGTTTGAATAATTCTGCCCGCGCCGATATTTAGATGCCCGACTTCGGAACTGCCCGCCGCATAATCCGGCAAACCGACGCGCAAGCCGGAAGCCGCCAGCAAAGTTTTCGGATATTTTTGAGAAATTTCGTCGTAATGCGGCGTGTGCGCCAGCGCGATAGCGTTGCCTTCTCTTTGCGGGGAATGTCCCCAACCGTCAAGAATTATTAGTGCTAGTGGTCGCTGTTTTCCAGTCATAAATTTCAAATTCCAGATTTCAGATTTCAAATTCCAAATTAAATTGCGTTTGAAAATCCGGTAATTAAAAACAATTTTACACTTTTTAACTGGAAATCTGGAATCTGGAATTTGAAATCTGGAATATCAATAAGCATTCGGCGCGAATTTTTCCATCCAGCGCGTCGGAAATTTCAGCGCGTGGAAACCGAATTTTTCGTAAAGCGCGTGCGCGTCGCGCGTCGCCAGAACCCAACGCCGCAGATTCTGCAAATCGGGATAATTGATTATCGTTTCCATCAGCCAAAGGCTTAATCCCAGCCCGCGAAATTCTTCTAAAATATAAACATCGCCGAGATAGGCGAACGTCGCAAAATCGGAAATGACACGAGCGAAACCGATTTGATTCGCGCCGCGATAAACGCCGAACGGCAGCGAGTTTTCAATCGCCGTTGCGGTTTGTTCGCGTATTCGCTCTTTTGCCCAGTAAGATTCTTCCGTCAAAAATTTATGAATCGCGTCAATTTGCAGCAAAGCGCGGTCGGTGCTGATGGTAAATTCGCCGTTTTGCCACTCCATAATTTATTCCGTCTGAAACCGCGCTTTGCAGTTCGGGCATTCAATCAATTTCTTTTTGCTGCTAATCGGAATCGTCGGCATGATAAAAAACAGCGTCAGAAAATTCATTCCCGTTTTTCCGGTGAACGGCGCGACGATATTGCATTGACTACACCGAATCGGCGAAGTCGTCTGCCGTGAACCCCAAGTAAAGTATTTTTTGTGCCGATGATGAAAAACATATTTTCTCAAATGGTCGGCTGCTGCCATTTCAAACCGCCGATAAACTTAAAATCGTTCGCGTTATAGGTAACAATCGTCAAGTCATTTTCCAGCGCATCGCGGCAATCAAAGCATCAGGCAACAGCAAGCCGTGTGAGTTTGAATAACTGCGAATCAGTTCAATTGCCTTGGCGGAACTTTGCGGTGTGATTGGAAGCAGCGGAAAACGCCTCAGATATTTTTCAATAATTCGCTTTTCGTCATTAGACTTTGAACCCTGCAAACATTCGATATAGACAGTTGCGTCAATTACGGCATCGAGACTCTCGACAAATTGCGTTACGGACAAATCGCCTTTGAAAATTTTTGAAAAAACATTTGTATCCGGCAAAAAATCGTTCACGTTGTTTTTCGGTTTCCTTGACGAATTCGACGCGCAATTTCCGCCGCCGATTCTTGGCGGTCAGCCCAAATACCGACTGCTTCGTTTTCATCAACTTCGTCTAAGTCGTATGGCAAATCTAAAGTTATCGTTTCAAATTTTTTCGGCTTTTTGACGAGCCGCAAAATTTCGTCGGCGACTTCCGCGCTTTTTACGCTGAATTTTAGATTGATATTCTGCGGCACTTCAATAACAAGTTGTCCCATAAAATTTACTCCTCAGACGGATTTTAACACAGAAGTTTGAGAATAATTGATGAAGAAACTTTCAACTTCCGCTTTTGATTCAAGACGAATTATTTTTTTCTCATCCTTAAATCGTTCTGGTAATTCTTCGACTCTCGGTTTCGAGCGTTTCGGGTAATTCCAAGTCCATTTAACGAATTCCCAATCAAATTTTTCCGCACAACCTTCCGCCATATCCGGGCGGCTTCCTTGGCGATAGAGAAGAACTCTTTTTATCACGCGCCAATTGCAAACCGTGCGCGGAAAATCAAGAAAAATCACGGTGTCGCATTTTTCCAGACGCAACGCGAGTGTGCCGCCATAATTGCCGTCAAGAATCCATCCGTCGCCTTGCAAAGTCTTTTCAACCGTTTTTCGCCATTCGTCTTTGGCAGGCTCAACCCAATTCGGTTTCCAATAAAGTTTGTCGAGATGAACGAGTTTTAAACCTGCCGCTTCGTGCAAAAGTCTTGAAAAAGTTGATTTGCCCGCGCCGCACGAGCCGATGACCAAAATTCTTTTCATACAAAATTTCAGCCACGAACAAACACGAAATTTCACGAAAAATCATTCAAATTTCTTTCGTGGAATTTCGTGTTTGTTCGTGGCTAATTTTTCAGCCTTTGATTTGATAAAAAGTCTTTCTGCCCAAATATCGCGCCGAAGTGTTTAAATCTTCTTCGATTCTCAGCAATTGGTTATATTTAGCGATGCGGTCGGAACGCGAAAGCGAGCCGGTTTTAATTTGTCCGGCGTTGGTCGCTACTGCCAAATCCGCGATAAACGAATCTTCCGTTTCACCCGAACGATGCGAAATTACCGCCGTCATATTGTTGGTTTTCGCCAGTTCAATCGCGTCCAAAGTTTCGGTCAGAGTCCCGATTTGATTGACTTTGATTAAAATCGAATTCGCCGCGCCGAGATCAATTCCCTTTTGCAAAAACTTCGTATTCGTGACAAATAAATCGTCGCCGACGAGTTGGATTCGTTTGCCGATGTTTCGGGTAATTTTCGTCCAGCCGTCCCAATCGCTTTCGGCTAAACCGTCTTCAATGGAAATAATCGGATATTTTTCCGTCCAATCCGTCCAATACGCAATCATTTCGTCGCTTGATAAAACGCGCTTATCCGATTTTTTGAAAACGTAATTCGCGCCGTCGTAAAATTCTGATGCCGCCGGGTCGAGCGCGATTAAAACGTCTTCGCCCGCTTTATAACCGGCTTTTTCAATTGCTTCTAAAATCGTTTCAATCGCTTCTTCGTTCGATTTCAGATTCGGCGCAAAACCGCCTTCATCGCCGACCGATGTCGCGTAACCTTTTGATTTCAAAACAGATTTTAGATTATGGAAAATCTCCGCACCGGCACGCAACGCTTCCGAAAAACTTTCCGCGCCGACCGGCATCACCATAAATTCCTGAAAATCCACATTATTATCGGCGTGTGCGCCGCCGTTGATAATGTTCATCATCGGAGTCGGCAAGGTTTTGGCGTTCGCGCCGCCGATGTAACGATACAAAGACATTTCCTGAAACGCCGCCGCCGCTCGCGCGTTTGCCATCGAAACCGCCAGCAGCGCGTTTGCTCCCAGATTCGATTTATTTTCCGTGCCGTCCAATTTGATTAAAGTTTCGTCAATCAAAGTCTGGTCGAGCGCGTCCAAACCTTCGAGTTCATACGCGATTTTTTCGTTGACGTTGGCGACCGCCTTCAAAACGCCTTTGCCCAAATATCTGGCTTGGTCGTCGTCGCGCAGTTCGACGGCTTCGTTTTCGCCGGTTGACGCGCCCGACGGAACGGCAGCGCGTCCCTGCGTTCCGTCTTCCAAAATTACTTCCGCTTCGACCGTCGGATTTCCGCGTGAATCCAAAATCTCGCGGGCGTGAACTTGTTCGATTAAACTCATTTTTTGTATAGAAAACTCCTGAAAATTTGATAGAAAAACTTTTGTTAATCTAACAGATAAATCGGTAAAAGGTTAATTGCTGACCGTGAAATTTTATTTCCGCTTGACATACGTTCTCATTATGAGAACAATCAAATTTGATGCACGTCGTGAGCCGAAAAAGATTGCGGGAATTCGGGCGGATTGAACGAGCCGCCGAACCGCTTCTCGACGGTTGGTATCGAACGGTAAAGCGGTCGCGTTGGAAAAACACCGCTGAAGTCAGAGAAATTTACCCGCACTCCGATTTGGTCGGCGAATGTGTTGTTTTCAATATCGGCGGAAACAAATACAGACTGATTGTGAAGTTCGAGTTTCTCAAGCAGACCGTCCACGTCAAATTTGTTTTGACGCATAAGGAATACGATAAAAACACTTGGAAAACGGATTGCCGATTTTGTGGAGAAAAATAAGTTATGCACGACGCAGTTGATAAAAAAAAATACGGCAAATTACTGGCGGAAGTTTTGCCGCGCCGCATCGAAACCGAAGAAGAAAATGAGCATTATTTGAAAATCGTCGAACAAATGATGAAAAAAGGCGCGGAAAAATTTTCACCCGAAGAGGATAAATTATTCGATTTACTGGTGACGCTGATTGAAGAATTTGAAGAGCAAGCCTATCCGATGGGTAACGCCGCTCCGCACGACGTTTTGCTCCATTTAATGGACGCGCAAGATTTAAAACAGGCGGATTTGTTAGAAGTTTTCGGCTCAAAAGGAATCGCTTCGGAAGTCGTCAACGGCAAACGTGCCATCAGCAAAACCCACGCCAAAAAACTTGCCGAAAAATTTAAGGTTTCCGTAGAACTGTTTATTTAATTTTTCTCCATTCTGACCTTCAAAATCCGCCGTTTATCAACTTTTTCGACTTTGAAAATGTGTCCGTTGAACGATACGGTTTCACCTTCGTTTAAAATTTGTCCCGATTCTGACATTAAAAATCCGGCAATCGTCGTGTAGGCTTCGGAAACGGGTAATTGCATAGCGAGTCGTTTGTTCAAATCGCGGACGGCTAAATTGCCGTCGAGAACGAAACTGCCGTCGGACTGTTTGATGATTTGTTCGTTAACTTCTTCGTCGTGTTCGTCGGAAATATCACCGACGATTTCTTCCAGCAGGTCTTCTAAAGTGATGATTCCTTCCACGCCGCCGTGTTCGTCCACGACGAATCCGAAATGCGCTTTTGCCCGCTGCATCTGCCGCAGAACGTCTTCGAGCCGCGCCGTGTCAACGATGTAAAGCGGTTTTTGCAAAACTTCTTCGAGCCGGAAATTTTTCGGATTCAAAAGATACGGCATTACGTCTTTGCCGTGAACGAAGCCGACAATATCGTCGAGCGATTCACGAAAAACCGGCAGTCTCGAATAACCGTTTTGCTGAAACGCGCTGGCGATTTCTTCGAGTGTGCAGTTTTCCCCGATGCCGATAATTTCGGTGCGCGGAATCATCGCTTCTTTGACGGTCGTTTCGGAAAATTCAAAAACGCGATTGATTAAACGCCGTTCTTCTTTGTTCAAATGCCCGCTTTCTTCGGATTTATTAATAAGCTGGCGAATTTCATCTTCCGTGTAGCTCGAACCGTGTTTGCCCGACGGATGCAGCCCGAAAAGTTTGACGGTCTGGGTTCCCGCCCAGTCGAGCATCCGAATCGGATAACTGAAAGTTTTGTAGAAAATCTGTAAAGGCAGGGCGCACCACATCGAAACTTTTTCCGAAAGTTCGAGCGCGGCGGTTTTAGGCGCGAGTTCGCCGAAAACGATATGCAGAAACGTGATTAGGGAAAACGCGATGATAAATGAAATCGTGTGCAGAACCGTTCCTGCCGCCAAAAACGCCGCGCCCGTCAATTCACCGATGCGAATCAAAACGGGTTCTAAAATCGCGGCAATCGCCGGTTCGCCGACCCAGCCGAGTCCGAGCGAAGACAGCGTAATTCCGAGTTGCGTGGCGGAAATATAAGCGTTGAGATTATTGAGCAAGCCCAAAAGCCGTTCGGCGGCTTTGTTTCCTTCGGCGACTAACGCTTCGATGCGCGATTTCCGCACGGCGACGAGCGAGAATTCCGAAGCCACGAAAAAACCGTTGGCAAGCACCAGAAAGATAACCAAAAGGATATTTAAGAGCGTCGAAGTAAAAGTCGCGGGTTCGGTCGCTGTGGTGATTTCAGCAGCGAAAAACATTACCAAAATACTTGCAGGGTCGTTCATCGTTCGATTTCGGATTTCAGGTTTCGGATTTTAGTCGGAAAATCCAATTTTAATTCTCCTCAAACTTAATTTATCAGCCGCTGAAGCGTCTGATTTTTCAGATTATAGCACAAAAAATCTTCGCCAAAAATCTTTAGTTTTCGCTTTGATAAACGTCGATCATTTCTTGAATCAGCATTCGGCACGAACCGCAGCCGCCGCCCGCGCCGCAAGCGTCGGTTACATCTTCGACCGTTTCGATGGAGTTTTGTTTGATTACTTTTTCAATCGTTTCTTCCGCCACGCCGAAACAAGTGCAAATCAAAGCCTTTTCGCCCGCAAATTCTTCAATCTGCCCGGCGCGAAAATCGGCGAAAGCGTTTTGCAGAGTTTCCAGCGTCAAATCTAAACAATGTTTTCGATGCTTAGAAAATTTGCCGAGCGCGTTTTCAATTTCCGTCTGCAAAACTTTTTCGTCTAAAGTGTGAATTTTATTCAGATGTTTTCCGGTAACTTTTTCCGCCAAAACGTCCGCCGAAGCAATAAGATAACCGCAGCCGTTCGTTTGAAATTTCGCTTCGAGAATTTTTTTCGATGAAACGTCAATCCGCAAAGAAAATCGCAAAAACACGCCGCAGACAAACGACGCGCTCGTTCCGACGGCGTTCGCGCCGTTCAATCCGCCGACGTTTTT
>JAJAYR010000556.1 GCA_026786155.1 Pyrinomonadaceae bacterium | reverse complement strand
TTGCGCCGCAATGCCCTGTAAAAAAATGCAAACCCCAAAGATTTTACAGGTGGCGGTTGAATTTAATTCTAAATTGTTTTCTATTTTTCGGCTAACCCAAAGATTATTGTTCCGGTTCGGGCAAGATTCCCTGATAAATTTCATCAACGCTCAAATCGCATTCGAGCGATTCGAGATTTAAGGTTTCGCCTTCGACGTATTCGCTCTGAAACCAAAATTTTTCGTTATATTTCGTGTAGAGCGTAACAAATTTCTTGTCCTGATTTACTAAAAGATATTCGCGCAAAGTTTCGATTGACTTGTAAGCCTTGAACTTCAAATCGCGGTCAAACTTTTCAGTCGAAGGTGAAAGAACTTCGACGATTAAGGTCGGATTAACCAGCAACCGTTGATTTCCTAAATCTTCATAAATCGGTTTGCCGCACAAAGCCGAAACGTCGCCATAGCGATACGGCAGCATCGTCGGAACTTTAATTTGAACTTCGGAATTATAAACCGAACAGCCTTTTGGAACTAATTTGTTTCCGAGCAATCGTCCGACTTGATTTCCTAAAAGCGAATGTTCAGGACTTCCGCCGCTCATTTCGATCACTTCGCCGTCAAAGTATTCGTAACGACCTTCGGCGTTGTAATCGAACTCCAGATATTCTTCCAGAGTCATTTGCTGACTGGTAATCGGAATAGCGGACATAATTTTATTTAGCGAGCGGCTTGGCTCAATAATTCTATCAGTTCTTCGCGCGTCAGGGAAATTTTCGTGTCGCCGCCGTTTTGATTTTGAACTGAATTTGTTTCGCACGCGATTCCCGCGTCTTCCAAATATCCGCACGATTGACAACGAGCCTTTTCGGGCAAATATCCGGCTTTCTCGCGGATGTTGACGAGTTTTTTTATCGCGTCCGGTGGCAAATCGTTTGCGCCGCCTAAAGTTCTGGCTAAAATGGCAATTTTCGCCGTGTGTTCGAGCGTTTCCAGTCTATCAAAGGCTTGCCACAAATCTTTGCCGTAAGCAACGACACCGTGATTTTCCAGCAAAAGCGCGTTGTGATGTTCGACGTAAGGTTTCAGCGCGTCAGTCAATTCGGGAGTCGAAGGCGTTCCGTAAGCCGTCAGAGGAACACAGCCGAGCGTTAAAATTACTTCCGACAAAATCGGCGCGTCAATCGCTAAACCGGCGGCGGCGAACGCCGTTCCGTGTGGCGTGTGCGCGTGGCAGACGGCGTTGATGTCGGGACGCATCTTGTAAATCAAAAGGTGCATTTTGATTTCCGATGACACGCGATTATCGTTCAGCGCGTTGCCGTCCAAATCGGTCAACGCCATCATATCTTCGGTCATTCTGCCTTTGGAAACCTGCGTCGGTGTCGCCAAAATCAGATTTTCGCCCAAACGATAGCTGATGTTGCCGTCCGACGAAGTTACGTAACCTTTGTCATACATCAGCTTGCCGATTTCGACGATTAATTTTCGGGCGGTTTGTTCGTCCATAAATCAAGAAACCACAGACTAACACAACGAAGAAAAATCTTCATCGGTCAATCTGTGGTTTGAATTTTTATCGAGAGAAACTTATTTTCCCTGATACGGAACATTTTTCAATGTCGGCGGCGCGGGCGGCATTGGCGGCGGCGGCGGCACGGAATATCTTAGATTTTGAAAATCTACATTCTCCAAATCCATCGCCTGTTGATTTTTCAAACGCAAATTTTCATCGCGCAATCGCTGAATTTCCAAATCTCGCTGGCGGTCATATTCCCGATGGTCTCATCTCGAACCGCGATTCGGAATTTGGAAACTCGGCGCGGCAATCGAAACGAAGAAACTGGCGATAAACAGCCCGACGGCAAATGTTAAGAAAAACGGTAAAATTCTTTTTGTAAATCCTTTGCAACACATAAAAATCACCTCTCATTTATTCAAAAATTATTGCTACTCATTATAGCGAAAAACGAAGCGGAAAAGTTTCATTTTTTTCCGTTGGAAACAGTCGGCTGCGCCAAAAAATATGAAAGACTTTCGAGCGAAATCGTCAAATCAACGGTTTTTATTTTCACGTCGCCCGCCGCTTTTAACGGTATCGGCGCGAAATTCATTACGGCTTTGATTCCCGCTTCCGTGATTCGCTCTAAAACGGCTTGCGCGAATTCGGCGGGAACAGCGATGACCGCTACCTCTATATTATCTTTTTTAACAATTTCGGCAAAGTTTTTTACGTCGAAAATCTCGATGTCGCCGACTTTCTGCCCGATTTTCTTTTCGTCCGCGTCAAACAACGCCGCGACGGTGAAATTTGCCTGCGAAAATTCGTAATAATCAGCCAAAGCCGTTCCGAGTCGTCCCGCGCCGACGATGCCGACGCAATGCTGTATTTCGAGTCCGAGAATTTTCGTCAACTGCCCGCGCAAATCTTCAACATAATAACCGACGCCGCGCACGCCGAACTCGCCGAAATATGCCAAATCCTTACGAATCTGCGCCGAATTCAAATGAAAACGCTTTGCCAATCTGTCGCTTGAAACGGTTTTTTCGCCCTTGGACGCAAGTTCATTCAAACAGCGCAGATAAACGCTCATTCGGTTGGTGGTCAGTTCTGATATTTTCTCAGCCTTCATTGTTATTGATTATATTCCTAAAAGCGACAAAGTGAAAAAGTTCGCAGAGTGTTGATGTGCGAAAAGTTGCGCGTCGTTGCCCTCAAAGTGAATATCCATTACAATTTATGTTTCACGAGTGAAACATGACGGAGGTTGAATGATGTCAAATACAACTACGGAAAATTCGGGTTTGAGCGAATTGACCGCGCTCGGAAAAAAGTTTTACAAAGAGAAGTTGAAAGCGATTCTCGAACCGCAGCACAACGGCGAGTTCGTGGCGATTGAGCCGTATTCGGGAAAGTATTTTGTCGAAGAAAATAAACTCGGCGCGATTTTAAAGGCTCGCTCGGCAATGCCGGACAAACTTTTTTTTCTGGCGAAAATCGGAAC
>JAJAYR010000555.1 GCA_026786155.1 Pyrinomonadaceae bacterium | reverse complement strand
CTTTACGATATGCACGGCAACGTCGCCGAATGGTGCGAAGACATCTACGTCGTAAATTACGAAGGTGCGCCGGTTGACGGAACCGCCAACACGACCGTCGGCGACCCGGAGTGGCGAGTTCTGCGCGGCGGCACTTTTAACGATTTTCCGACTAATATGCGCCTTATGCGGCGAGAGAAATATAGAGCTAAAGTTCTTCGCGCCGCCGTCAACGGTTTGCGAATCGTCGCCGTTGAAAAATAACAGAAAAAGCGTCGGCAATTTAACATTTGAATTGCCGACGCTTTTTTATTTTCGCGTGAATTCTCAATCTTCCAATTTCGCTTCGACCGTTTTGGCAAGCAGATTTTCGTGTTTGATGCCGACGCGCAGACGACGGTAGATGCTCATCAATTGATTTGCCAGCCACGGAATCGCAAAAAACGCCAGAATGTAACCGCGCCAATCTTCAATCAAAAGCTGAAATCCGGTGAGCAGTAAAATCAAAATCGTCGTCCAATGACTGAAACAGTATTCGCAGGTGAAAACGTAAAAAAATTTGCGTTTCGGGAGCGATTCGCCATTGTCGCAGTTTTCCTGACAGTATTCGCGCCATTCCTTGAAAATTTCTTCCTGCGTCACGGTCCACGCAATCGAAGCGACCACCATTGACAGAATAATGAGCCAAAAAATTTGCGTCGCAATTGTCATCGTTCTACTTTAACGAATCAAAATCAGGCTTTCAACTATCGCAGGTGGTTCTGACATTGCTTCCGAATGTCAAATTTTAACTTCGTTCGACGACATCGAGCGGATACAAACTCGAACTTTTGATTTTGATTCGGTGAACGCCCATCAATACGTCAACAAAGTTGAGTGTTTTGGCGAGAATAAAAACCCAAACCTGCGCCGCGTCGCGTTTTTCGATGAAGATTGCCGCCAGTCCTAAAACTACGAACGCGGCGAAAATTTGCAATGGATGGAAAGTTGTCGGCAGCAGCAGACACAAAATCAGAAGCGATAACCAGCCGAGAAAAATAATCGTGGTTTTCAGCCGCAACCAGCAAAAAGCCAGCCCGTTGCCTTCCCGAAAAGCGTAAGCCATCGTGTTGGTCAACGCGCCGCCGCGCTTGGAAACGATGTCGCGCCGCCAGGCGGAAATGACGCTTGCGACCGTTTGCAGATGATAACAGCGCGTATGACACGCCATCGGCAGCGGAATTATTTGCAGCCGCCAGCCTTTTTTTATCAGCCGCAAACCGAGTTCGGCTTCTTCCTCGACTTTCAGATACGGATTAAAAGAACCGGCTTCGACGAGTGCCGCGCGGCGATAAAAACAAGCCGGTCCGCGCAGCCATTTAACGTCCATTACGCCGCCGCTGCGGTCTTCGACATCCGACAGCAAAACATCATTTTCGTCCTTGTCGTCAATCTGTCCGTTGATTCCGGCGACCGCCGGATTTTGCTCGAACCGTTTAATCGCCGCCGGTAAAAAATCACGGTAAATCAGCGTGTCCGCGTCGAGAAATAAAACGAATTCGCCCGCCGCGCAGCGCGAACCGATGAAGCGACCGGCGGACGGCGAAAGTTCCCAATCGGGTTTCAGGGAAACGACGCGCACGCCGAGAGCGCGAACCGTTTCGACCGTGCTGTCGGTTGAAGCCGAATCCACGAAAATCATCTCCGCGCCGCCGATTTGTTCGGCGGCTGCCAACGCCGCGCGAACGCATTTTTCGATGCCGCGTTCCTCGTTGCGCCCGATGATGACGATTGAGACTTTTTGATTCATAACACTTGCGGAGATTTTTTGATTTCGACAGCGGATAACTGTCGGTTTCTTTTCCGCGCTCGCTTCCAGCTTTTTATTGTTTCCGCCAAATTTGTCGGCAAAACGGATTTTGAAATGTAGCGAAGCCGCCGCGATGCTTGGTTTATTGTTCCGTAGGCGATTGCCGGAATTGTCCGGCGGCTCAGGTTGGCGGTTACTAATTCGATTTTTTGGTTTGCCCAATCGAATTTGTAAGTTTCGTCGCCGCGCAGAAAATCATAAAGCGAATTGCTCCGGGCAATCGCATTTTTGATTGAAATCCCGATTAACACGAGTCCGACGCTTTTGCTCGCCCAATCCAAATCATAGCCCGCGTTGTAATAATAAAAAGTTTTTCCGTCGTCCAAACCATAAACCGAAGCGCGGCATTCGCCTTCGACCCACAGTTCGTCAAATCTTATCAAATCCGCCTGCGCCAAACTTAAAACCGCCTCGCGCTGAAATGCCGCGAGTTGCGGATGTCCGCTCAATTCCGAACCGCCGTTTTGTTCCCAACGCTTTTCGTGCAGTTGATAAAATCTTTCAAACGCCGCGCCGATTTCAGCGGGCGAAGTCAGCGAACGAAACTCGAATCCCGGCATTTTTTCGAGTTGTTTCAGCCGCCGTTTGAAATTGCTCGCCCGTCTGCTACGGTTCAAAACCGTTTCCCAACCGCCCGACAAATTTATTTGAGGACAAACCGCAGTCTTCGATTCGTCGTAACGCAAATGTTTTTCATTTTGAACGACATTTTGCAGAAAGCCGACGGTTGCCGAATCGCTCGCCAAATTTTCCAGACAAAGCACATCGAAAGAAGTTTCGGTTTTCAAAAAATCGAAAATCGCCGCTAAAATTTCGGCTCGGTCTTCCGGTTTAGCGATCAAATCCAAATAATCCGCGCCGCCCTGGGCTTCGCCGATAAAGCCGAGTCGTTCAAGACGCATTCCCAAAACTTTCTTTTCTTCCAAATACAGCGGCAGAATTCCGATTAAGCGATTTTCGCGGCTAACCTGAATAATAAAAGGAGTTTTGCCCGCGCCGAACCATTTAAACCAGACCGAAAGCCATTCCCATGATAGAAACGGAGCGCATTCGCTCACGGCAAAAAGCTGCTGCCAACTTTCGCGCAGCGAAGAAAAAACGTCTTCTCCACTCGCTTTGTTGATTATAATTCGGCTCATATTATTTGAAGCCCGGACATTTGTCCGCGTTAAATTGCGCTCAGACCTCATCTTATCAAAACTCTTTGATACTTCGCTTGGCGAAAAACTTGCCGGTCAATCAAAAATTCGACGTAAAATCATCAAATCGCAATCGGACTTCTCTGTAAGTGTCATTAAAATATCCGAGCAACGCCCGAATAAAAACAATCGTTCCCACCATTTCAAGAGTTTCCTCAACCGTCGTCATCGTGATGTAAATCAAATTTTCTCTTCCGTGTATTTCAGAGTATTTGCCCTCCAGAAGTTCAAAACCGACCGCTCCGCCGAGGTAGAGAGTCGCGGCTATCAAAAAAGAGAGCCGCGTTTTCATCGGCAGACTCCACAAAAACTTCAGGAAAAAAAGCGCGAGAACCGTTACCAAGACGATGGCGGGAACGACCCAGGCGAAATATAAGAAACCGAGATTCTGCTCACCCATAATCGCCCGCATCGGCTCAATCAGCCGCTCGTGAATGGCAGCTATCTCGTCAAATGCCATTAGAAGAAATCCGCCTGAAAGAATTGTCCACTCCAAAAGGTGAGCCGCCTTCTGCTTTCTTTTATGAACGGTGATAACCGTCAGAAGCAGCGATGCGAAAAGCAGCAGCAGCATAGAAAAAAAGGCGGGCGCATTCAGTTCGAGTTCAACGTAAAAAAACTTGACGAGTTTATGAACGAGAAGAGAATTATATCCGGTCAAATAGTCTGCCAGCAATGCCGCACAATTGGCGAGAATCAAAAGAAATGTGGTTGCTCCCAACATGCGGGCAACCAGAGCAGGTTTTAGTAGGACTTGATTAACCGTTTTGTCCGGCTGCTCGTCAAGCCGTTCCCGGACATAACTCTGGGGCGAGCGGGAATCGTCGCCGGCATCGGACTGTTTTTGAAGCATCTCGTATTGGGGTTCACCGCCTGCAAAAACCGACATATTGTTTGACCGCCGCACTTTATTTATATTGATTTTATCGCGCAACGCCCGAAGGCGTTACTGTTTCAGATTTTGTATTCTTAAACTTTCGTAAATAGCTAATAGCGGAAAACTTCCATTTCCAGAGCAATGAGCCGAAAATTCCTGGCTGAAAAACGTAAAAAGCGGCGTGTTCGCGTTCGCCCGAAGCCCAAACTTTTTTGTAATCGGTTGCCGGAGAGAGCATATCGAGTTCGGTTGAACCGTTTCTGATGCAGTCGGCTAAAAATTCCTGAATGAGCAGATTTCCCGGCGAATAACGCGAATAATTTTCATCAAAAGACGTTTTCCAAAAGATGGTTTGACGGTCATATTTGATGTTGATGCTCATCGCAATCGTTTTGCCGTCGAGTCGGAGTTCGTAGATAAAAAGCGCGTTTCGGGCGGCGACGGCGCGGGCAAAATCGTCGTGCAGTTTTTCGGCGCGGGCGTCGCAAACCGCCGCCGTTCCGCCGCGCCCTTTCCAGCTTTGGGCTTCCAAATCGAAATATCTCCGCATCGAGTCGGGCGAGTATTCGCGCCTGACGACGAATTCGACGCTGCCGAGTTCCTTTAAACGGCGCAGTCTGCGCTTGAGTTCCTGACGAAAATGTCTTTTCAAACTTTTGGAAAATTCCTCGATTAGTTTTTCTTTGTCGTCGCCTTGCGGCAGGGCAATAAAAGGTGCGCCGTCCATCTGCCAAACGCCCGTTTTGTAGTTTTCCTTTTCGGCAAGCGCGAGTAAATCATTCAGCCAGCTATCTTTTTTAACCAGCCGTATTTCCCAAACGTGCCATTTTTTTTGCTTTTTTATCGTTTTCCAGACGGCTTCGATAATCGCTTTTCGTTCGGTTTCGTCCGCGCCGTGAATCAAATCGAAGCGCTGCGTTTGCAGATTAAAAACGGCTTGTAATTTTCTGACGGGAACGCCGTGCAGACTGCCGTTTTTTCGCGCGAGCGGCAACACGGCGCGTAATTTTCCGCCGCGTCTGACGGTCAAAAGCAGAATCTCATTTTCAAAATTTCTGACGAAAGCGGCAAACCATTCGGGACGAAAAAAAGGTTCGCTGCTCGCGCCTTCTTCGCACAAATCTGTCCATTCGTCAAAAACTTGTTCGATGACTTCAACGCCGCCGATTAAAATTTCCGTTTGAAAAATCGAGTTTGACAGAGTTTCGAGGACGGTTGATTCTTCAATCAAAAAATCTCGATTGTCATTTTTTGCAAAAGCAGTAATTGAAGCCATTTTTTTTACCTTTTAAACGTAAATTAAAGAATCTAAATTACAAAGTAACAAGCCATTCGTTTTTGCCGATTTTTTTTAATTCAAAAATCGCTTTCGTTCGTTTGCCGCCCGCGAAAATTTCGACTTCGTAACTGCCGTAGAAACCGCGAAAATCGGCGACGCCGTGGTCGGATTTTATTTCCAAATCGGTGCGCCAATCTTTGTTTATCAATTGGTTGAGCGTTTCATAATTCGGTTTAGCTTTGCCGTTCGCGTCAATCAAACCGATGCCCGGAAGCCACGCCCGTTCGTCGTCCAGTCCCCAGGTCGTAATCGCTTCGACGTGCCGGTTGCCAAAGGCAATCGTGTAAAATTCCCGGTAAAATTCGGCTTGTTTTTCCGCGTCCCAAACACCTTTTCGATAGTTGCCCGCAATACTGAGCGGCGATTGGCGGTCGTCGTAATTCAAAGTTTGTGCGCTGAATTCGGTGATTTGCAGCGGTTTGCCGAGCGCGGCGTAACGCTCCAATTGTTCGGCAACATTTGCCGGTGCAAACCATTCGCCGCCGCCGTGCGCCTGAATTCCGATAACGTCAATCGGAACGTCTTTTTCGATTAACTTTTTTACCAACTCGAAATACTTTTCGCGGTTGTAATTATGCTTTTCAATCGCGCCGAAAACGCCGTATTCGTTAATCATCAAGCGTTTCGTCGGCGCGGCTTGACGCGCCCGGCGAAATGCAGTTTCAATGTATTCGCTGCCGATATTTTGAGCGAAAAAATCAGCTTGCAGGGCGAGCGGTTCGTTGACGATTTCCCAATCTTCGGCGCGATTTTGATATTTTTTCAACACGCTTTCCACGTGATTTTTGATTGCCGCGTCGAGTTCGTTTTTGTCTCGCGGCAGCCAGTTCGGAGTTCCGGCTTCGTTCGTTCCCCAAATCAGCGGCGCGGCTTGGATTCGCCAATTCAGCCGGTCGGCGAGCGCGGTTTCGCGTTCAAACCACGTCCAATTTTCCGCGCCGCGTTTGTTTTCGACAAAATCCCAATAAGTTCCGATGACCGCGAAATTAAAAAGCCGCGAAAAATGCCGTTCGTATTCCGGCAGTTTCTCCGGCGCGAGGTCGTCAATTTTCAAGTAACAGCCGAACTTAAAATCGTGCGAAATTTGTTTGATTTGAATTTTTGCCGATTTGATTGGCTTGCCGCGTCCGTCCACAATTTTAATTTGCGCCGAGCCTTGGCGAAATTTTCCGATGTTGTTTCGCGCCGTCGTCAATGCGGCTTGATTTTGCGAACGGTCAAAAGCGTTTGCGTCGCCGCCGTCCGTCGTCGCCGCCGACGAAGCGCACGACGACGCGAACGCCGCCAGCCAGAACAGCAATAAAAATTTTCCCGCCCGCACAAACATTTTCACAGAGTTTAACCGAAGCGGAGTCGGTTTTCCGGCGCAATCGTTTCGTCCAAAGCCGTCGTCCGCAGTTTAGCGATTTGTAAAAACAGCAAAATTAAATAAAGCGGATTGAGCAAAGCATACCGCCGCCAAAGCCGGCGCGGTTCTTGCCCAAAACGGAAAAACCATTCTAACCCGCGTTTTTGCATCCATGCGGGAGCTTGCGGAATTGTTCCGGCGTGAAAATCGAACGCCGCGCCAACCGCCAGGAGCGGCATCGGCAGCAAATCGCGGTTTTCAAAAACCCAAGTTTCCTGACGCGGGCAGCCTAACCCGACGAGAACCATCGCCGCGCCGCTTGCCTTTATTTCTTCGGCGGTTTCGATTTGTTCGCCTTCGGTCAACTGTCGAAACCGCGAAGGCTGTTTGCCCGCGATTTTGAGCGCGGGAAACTGCTCGCGCAAGTTCTTTTCGAGATTGTCCAAAATTTCCTGTCGGCTGCCGTAAAGATAAACGCTCAAATTTTCCGCGGCGGCGCGTTCGCAAACTTTCAAAGTCAAAGTCGGACCATAAACGCGGTCAGGCAGTTCGATTCCGTGCAGCCACTTCAAAGCCCAGCGCACCGGATGACCGTCCGGCACGACCAAATCCAGACGGTTGAGACGATGCCGGTGAACCGCGTCCAACACGCCGGTCATCACGCCGTGAACCGCCAACGCACTGACCGCCAGCGAGCGTTTTTCTCGTGCGGCGGCGAAAATATGGTCGAGTGCGGCATCGTAATCAACCGCGTTCACTCCAATTCCCAAAACATTTTGCCTGCCGTAATCGAACATAATTTTAGCCTTATTAAGTTAGGATTTTCTCAAAATCATTTTTAACGCAAAGGCACAAAGCCGCTGAGACGCAAAGAAAATTTGATGCCCTCTACTTTTTACGTATATTGACAAATTAAGTTGGAACACGCCGCTATTCGTTGTTCACTATTAACTATTCGCTGTTAAGGCAAAGATATTCATTGTTTTAACAGCGAATAGTTAATAGTGAACAACGAACAATTTGTCCTCAATCTTTCTAACTTTATTCGTCAATACATTTACGTTCTTATAAAACCTTTGCGTCCTTGCGCCTTTGCGTTGAAATGAAAAATTCCTACAAGTATTATTTTGCCGCCGCCGATAACGCGGCGATTATCACCGATTGTTTTGATTCTTCGCGCATTTTCTCTTCGGTCGCCGCCACCATTTCGCCGATGGTCTCCTGCAAATTGTGTTCGTATCGCCATTCGGGATAATCGTTTTGAAATTTGCGAACGTCGCTCACATACCAAATATGGTCGCCTTCGCGGGCTTGGTCGGAGAGGCTGTAAGACAATTTTTTGCCTGCTGCTTCTTCGACAATCGAAATG
>JAJAYR010000554.1 GCA_026786155.1 Pyrinomonadaceae bacterium | reverse complement strand
GCTCTCGACACGACGGGCAAAGACAAAATATCGAGCTACGCGGCAATTGACGCTTTGAAAAAGGAAGTCGTCGAAAGTTATGCAGAAGATGCGGGAAAGAAATCGGCGGCGGGCGCGGTTTTCTCGCACTTGAAAGAGAAAATCTTCCGCGAAGATATGCTCGGCAACCGGCGGCGACCGGACGGACGCAAGTTTTCGGAAATTCGTCCGATTTCGTGCGAAGTCGGCTGGCTGCCCAGAGTTCACGGTTCGTCTTTGTTCACACGCGGCGAAACGCAGGCGATTGTAACGACGACTTTGGGAACGAAAATGGACGAGCAGTTCACGGACGATTTGGAAAAAGGCGAAGTTAAAAAGCGTTTTATGCTTCATTACAATTTCCCGCCTTATTCGGTCGGCGAAACGGGACGATTCGGCGGTTCGAGTCGGCGCGAAATCGGACACGGTAATCTGGCGCGTCGCGCAATCGAATCGGTTCTGCCCGACGAAAGCGAATTTCCATACACGCTCCGCATCGTTTCGGAAATCACCGAATCGAACGGTTCGTCTTCGATGGCGACGGTTTGCGGCGGCATTTTAAGTTTGATGGACGCGGGCGTTCCGATTAAAAAGCCGGTCGCGGGCGTGGCGATGGGTTTGGTGATGGAAGGCAATCGTTACGCGATTTTGTCGGACATCGCGGGTGCGGAAGACCATTACGGCGATATGGATTTCAAAGTTACGGGAACCGCCGACGGCATCACCGCTTTGCAGATGGATATTAAAGTCGCCGGCATTAACGCGATGATATTGTCGGAAGCGTTGGAACAGGCGAAAAAAGGGCGGCTGCATATTTTGAATATAATGACGCAGGCGATTGAAAAACCGCGCGAGGAAATTTCGCTGTATGCGCCGCGCATTATCACCATCAAAATCAACCCGGATAAAATCCGCGATGTCATCGGACCGGGCGGCAAAATGATTCGCTCGATAACGGAAGAAACCGGCGTGAAGATTGACGTTTCCGACGACGGAACGATTAACATCGCCACCGCCGACGGTGAAGCCGGACAAGCGGCACTTGCCAGAATCCGCGCAATTACGGCGGAAGCGGAAATCGGCGAAACGTATCTCGGAACGGTTTCGCGCATCGTTGATTTCGGTGCGTTCGTCGAAATTATGCCGGGACTCGACGGTCTGCTGCACATTTCGGAAATCTCCGACCGCCGAATCCGCGACGTGCGCGACGAACTGAAGGAAGGTCAGCAGATTATGGTCAAGTGTATCGGCAGGGAAGGCAATAAAATCAAACTTTCACGCAAAGCCGTCTTAAGTGAAGAAAAATCGGAAGCGGCTGAGTAGTTGAATTTAACAAATAAAAAAGGAGAAAGTTTTGAACCATTTCAAAACTTTCTCCTTTCGCTTTATATTTATCGGTGAAAAAATTGTAAAATAATTTTGGAAATAACCGATTATTAAAACTTATATCATCTTGAACGACTAAAATAATGTCGTCGGGAAGATATAAAGGAAGAGATTCAAAAAAAAGATTGCATTTTTTTTAATGTTTTGATACGATTTGCCAAATGTTCCGACAATTTTCTTCTTAAACAGGTCAAGATTTGACTTGGAAGAGCGTATTTTCTTGTGTTAGACAAATTCATTTGAGAAAAAAGAAGATGAAAAAACCAGATTTTAAATTTATTCTTTCAGTCGTCGTTCTATATTCGATAACGCTGGCAGCGACGGCGAAAGCCGCGCCGGTTCAATTCAGCCAAGTCGTGCAAGTCGTTAATGCCAAACCCGGCAAAGCCAATACGGGCGGTTTCGCGCAGTTGCGTTTGGCGGGCGATGACCTTGTTTTGAGCGGCGACGATGACGATAAGAAAAAAGCCGCGCCGCCGCCGCAGGATAATCGCGTCATTACCGAAACCAGCAGCGAAATCGTTGAAGACGATGTTTGCGACTGCGAACCGATCAAAGTGGCGGGCGGCGGTTTTCCATACGGCTGGCTGGCGTTAGGCGCAATTCCGCTGCTGTTCCTGATTCCAAACGGCGATGACGATACTGACTCAACCCCGACCCCGACAACCACGCCGCCGACGACCACGCCGACCCCGACGATGACCCCGACACCGCCGACCGAGCCGGTGCCGGAACCGATGACGATTCTGCTTTTCGGAACCGGGCTTGCCGGAATCGGACTCGCCGCCCGACGCAGATTCGGCAAAAAGGACGAAAAAACCGAAGGATAATTTTTAAAGGATTTTAGAGGATAAAAATGCGAAAAATCAGATACAACTTTCTGTTCGTGCTGGGCTTGATGCTGACTTTGGGATTGACCAATGGTTTTGCTCAACGAAACGATAATAAAATTAAAAGACCGAAAAATATGGGAATCCTGACGGTGAAAACCTCACCCGTCGCCTATCCCGTCAAGGTCAACGACCAGGTTTTGGGAATGAGCGGGGTCGGCTCACCGGCGGAATTTTATTTAACGCCGGGATTTCACCGCCTTGAAATCGAAGGTCCTGACGGAAAAACATTTACCAAAGAAATCGAAATCAGAAAAGACGTCAAAAACTGTATCTGTCTGAAAATCGTCGAAGAAACGACTTCCCGCGCCTGTCCTTATAACATTCGTCTCGACGGACCGGAGCGCGTGATGGAAGGCGATTTGATTACTTTCGCGTCGTTTAACGCGGTGACGACCGGCGCGATTCCCGTTAATTATAAATGGACGGTGGCGCCGAACAATTTGACAATCACGAGCGGACTCGGAACGCCTTCGATAACGGTTGACACGACCGGCTTCGGCGGGCAGACCGTTACCGCCGACCTCGACGTCAACGACGGCGTTTATGACGCGACATGCCGCCAGCAGATTTCCGTGCCGACCATCGTCGAAAGAAAACCGCCGCTGCCGACACCGCGCCGCTTCGACGAATTTGAATCAATTTCCTTCGACGACGACAAAGCCCGGCTCGACGCTTTCGTCATCGAACTGCAAAATAATCCCGATTCGCAAGGCTATATCATTATGTATCAGGGAACGGACAGAAATAGCGTCCGCGCCCGCCGAGTGGAACTTTTGAGCAAGCGAACGCTCGATTATCTGGTCAAATCACGCGGCATTGACCCGCGCCGCATCGTCATTACCAATTGGGGAACGCGGCTGAAAACAACTTACGATTTATGGATTATTCCGCCGGGCGCACAGCCGCCGGTGCCGGAATAATTAGCAGAGGACAAGAGGAGAAAGGGAGAAGAGGAAATGCGAATTTTCTCTTCTTTTTTGTTTGTCCGTTGTTCATTGTTTGCCGTTCGTTGTAAAATTTAGCCTTTACTTATAACACTTTGGATTAAGAAGATTGACAATCCAAAATCCGAAATCTAAAATCCAAAATCAAATATGGCAGCACCGAATATCGAAACAATTGTTAGTTTATCCAAAAGGCGCGGTTTTGTATTTCCCGCGTCGGACATTTACGGCGGCTTGGGAAGCAGTTGGGATTACGGTTCGCTCGGCGTCGAGTTGGCGAACAACGTCAAACAATCGTGGTGGCGATGGCTCGTTCACGAACGCGACGACATCGAAGGGCTTGATTCTTCGATTATTCAAAATCGTTTGGTCTGGAAATATAGCGGACACGAAACGACATTCAGCGACCCGCTCGTTGATTGCCGAACATGCCAAGGCAGGTTTCGGCTCGATAAATTGCCGGACGTAAATTGTCCGAAACACCAATCGGTGCATCCGGGCGAAGATAAAGAATGCGATTTGACCGAAGCGCGTGAATTTAATTTAATGTTCAAAACGACGGTCGGCGCAATCTCCTCTGACGAAGACGAAAGCGCGTTGGCATATCTGCGACCCGAAACCGCGCAGGGAATTTTCATCAATTTCAAAAATGTTTTGGACAGTTCGCGCCGCAAACTGCCGTTCGGCATCGCGCAAATCGGCAAAGCGTTTCGCAATGAAGTTACGCCGGGAAATTTTATTTTCAGAACGCGCGAATTCGAGCAGATGGAAATGGAATACTTCTGCCGACCGGAAGACGCGCCGCGCATTCATCAGGAATTTATTGACGAGTTTCAAAAATGGTTTCACAGTCTGGGAATTTCCGCCGAAAATCTCAAACTCTACGAACAAAGCGCGAAGGAATTAGCTCACTATGCCGAGCGCACGGTTGATATTTTGTATCGTTTTTTCCCCGAACGCGACGACGAAGAAAAGCAATTCGACGAATTAATGGGAATCGCCAATCGCAAAGATTTCGACTTAAAAGCACATTCCAAAAAGCCCGAAGATGCAGAAGGCAAACGCATAAATCCCGATTCGACCGAAGATTTATCGTATTTCGACGAAGCGACGAAACAAAGATTTTACCCGTATGTCATCGAACCGGCGGTCGGTGTCAATCGAACGCTGCTGGCGATTTTGATGGACGCTTACACCGAAAAAACCAACGATAAAGGCGAAACGCGCGTGATTCTGAAATTAAAACCGGAACTCGCGCCGATTAAAGTCGCCGTTCTGCCGCTGGCAAAAAACAAGCCTGAAATCGTTTCGATGGCGAAGGATTTGAAAAAACAACTGTTGCCCGCGATGCGAACCGTTTATGACGACACGGGCGGCATCGGCAAACTTTATGCGCGGCAAGACGAAATCGGAACGCCGTTCTGCGTTACGGTTGACCACGAATCTTTAGAAGATAATGCCGTCACGGTACGCGACCGCGATACTTGGGAACAGGAAAGAATTGATATTGTAGAGTTGAAGGCGTATCTGCAAAAAAGACTTAGGGCGAACGCATAAAAAATGTAAGAAACAAGAAAGTGTGTAAACTTGAACTTATTCTAATTTATGAGTGAGGGAAAAGTTGAAACAGTTACAGACAAAGACGTTATTTGAACGAGTTGGGGAAATAAAAGACCCGCGAATTGAACGCAAAAAGTGGCATTCGTTGAAAGATATTTTGGTGATTGCGGTTTGTGCGACCATTTGCGGAGCCGATAATTGGGAAGATATCGTCGAATTTGGCGAATCAAAACGGGAATGGTTTGCCGGATTTCTGGAATTAGAGAACTCAATTCCGTCGCACGACACTTTTCGGCGAGTTTTTATCTTGTTGGATAATATCGAGTTAAAGACATTATTTGTGGATTGGATGAGTTCCGC
>JAJAYR010000553.1 GCA_026786155.1 Pyrinomonadaceae bacterium | reverse complement strand
TGCCCGACGATTTCATTCCCGATACGGCTTTTTCAAATTCGGAAATTCCTAAAATGCCTTTGACGGTCGTAGCGATCGAAAGCGCGCGTTTGATTGAAATCGCCGACTGCCCAATTACGCCGCCGCCTTCGCCCATAATCGAGCCGAAATCAAGGTCGAGCAGAGCGCGATTGGTGATTGAAGAAGCGACCCGTTTGCACAAATCTTTGCCGCAGCCCGGCAAGCCGACAAGCAAAATACCTTTGCACGGTTCGACGTGCCGCGCTTTGGCTTCGGGCGAAAAAGTGTGCGCCGCCTTTTTCAAAATTTCGCGCAAAGATTGATAACCGCCCAGAGAATTCGCCGGTTCGGGATGGACATAAGTCAGCGCGGAACTGCCGCGAATCACTTTTTTCTTTTCGTCGAGGATGATGGCGAGCGATTTATCATCGAAGCCGCCGCAACTGATAATCGCTTTGCCAATGACGTTTGAAATTTCATCATTTGTCAGTCCGAGCAGAGCTTGAATCAGATTGCCGCGGGTTTCCGCGCTCAAATCAATTTTGATTTTCTGTTTCTCGAATTTTTCGAGCTGAATATCGAGCGCGTTGATGATTTCCGATTCCTGCGGCAAATCGAGTTCAATCGCCGAAACTTCTTTTTCGAGCGTCTTAATGTCTGGGAAATTCGGTCCGGCGAACAGCACGGTCGCTTTCGTGATTTTCAGTTTCCATGCGACTTCTCTTAAAAGCCTGACCAGCACCGGGTCTTCCTGACCGTAAGGCGCGATATAAGGCGTGAAATCGCAGAGCAGAAAAATTCCGGTTTGCTGCGCGGCGATAAATTCGAGCGCGGACATCGGGTCTTGCGTTTCGGGAATCGCTTTGGCTTCTTTGAGCGGAACGCCGCCTCCTTTTTCATCAACTATTTTGACGATTCCATTGGTGCGACTCCAAAAATAAAGGGGTTTTTCCTTGTGCTTTTCGAGCGTCACGAGTTCGAGCAGACATTCTTTGAGCCGTTCTTCCTCATAAGTATTGACGGCGAGCAAGGTGTAACGCGCCCGAATGAGCGTGTCGAGTTCTTGGAGAAGTTTAGCTTCGCTTGATTGATTTTCCATATTGAACGATTTTTTGAGCGTATTTGAGCGTAGATGATGCAGGTAAGCTAAAATTCCAGAGCGTCGAGATTGTTCAGATTCAAAACGCCGATTCGCTTTGAACGAATTTCGACCGCCGGAATTTCCGCTGCTTGCTCGCCGCATTCTTTTTCCGCCGTCGAAGAAATTGAATTAACAGATTGAGCCGCCGGTTTGAAATCAATTATTTTCGCCGTTTCAGCCGGTTTTGCCGCGACAGTAACTTCTGCGCCGAACTGTTTGAAGGTCGGGCTGGTCGCGGCGTTCAGCGTCTGGGTGTATGGCGTTTTTGGGTGATAAATCTTTTCATTCAGCTTCGCCGAGTATCGGCTTTGCGCCAGGATGAGCGAACAGTTCACGACTAGCGGCAAAACTCTTAATTTCGCTCCGCTCCTGCCGTGTTCTTGAAACGCGCTGTAAGTGCCGTTTTGATTATCAATGAGAAAAAGGTTGAAAACCTTGTCGGAATTGATAGACGGGTTGTAATGAAAAAGAAAGCATTTTTTGACAATGACCGGCATAAAATCTAGTTCGGCGACAACTTGCGGCGCAGCGAGTCGAATTCAAGAAAATTCGGGAATTTGCTTTTGGAGTTTAGAGTTCGAGCGCGTCGAGTTGCTCGGTCTTCAAGAGTTTTCGGGCGCGTTTCGACGTGGCGAGAATCACCTGGTCAATGGCTTCTTTCATCTCCGCCGCAGTTCGCGTTTTAGCGTCGCGGCTGGCGATTTTATTGAGTTCGGCGAGAACCGTTTCCACTTCCGCGTCGCCCGTAAAGTTCATCAGCTTGAACCATTGATACATTTCGCGGGCTTTTTTCGCCGTGCCGCCGGGAACGAATTTGGAATCGTTGAGCCGCTCCGCCATTTCTTTGGCGGCTTCGTAAATCGTGCTGTTAAGCTGGTCGAGACCTTCCTTGAGCGGCGAAATGCTCGTCTCGACTTCTCTTTTGACCGCTTCGATTTTGATTTGCCGAATGCGTTCTTTTAATTCCTGCTCGCGTTTTTCATCTTCAAAGACGGTTTGGACTTTGATCTTATTGATTTCTTTGTTTGCGTTAATTTCAATCGCAAGCTCGGTTTGAGCTTTTCGACTTTGTTCGGTTTCAAGCTGGAGTTTCGCCGATTTTACTTGTTCTGCACGCATCTCAGAACCAAGCAGAATAACTTTCGGGCGCATCTCAATTCGCATTCCGTCACGGATTGCCGCTGGCGTAGGAATCATTCCCATCGCTCGCGCAACGGTTGTGTTAATAAACTCGTCGCGGTCAAACGGCTCTTCTTTTACCGTCGCCGCCAGACGCTCGGCGGAATCCGTCGCAAGTTGGCGAAAAGTTACGCGAAGCGTTTCGAGAATTTCCGGGTAATTTTCGATTACAGCAGACTTGGCGCGGGCGAGAGTTTCCAGCGCGGCGGCAAACTCTTTTTCAAAGGCTTCAAACGCCGTGAAAGGAATCCAGCGATATTCGCTTGAGCCAAGCACGGTTTCGCACAGCGCGAAGCGGAAGCTGTAACGGTCGAGTGCATTGTGCGCCCTGGACGCCGCGCGTTGCAGCGGTTTGCGGTAATTGTCGGGAAGAAGTCCGGTGCGCGGCGGGCTGAGATGAACTGCTTGCTCTTTAGGAAGCTCAATGCCTAAAGATTGCCAATCGAGCTGGCGGCTCAAAACGGAAAAGCCGGTCGTGTCAATATTCAGAAAAATTCCCGCCCCTTCGAGTGCGGTCAAATCGAAAGGCATCGTTTCGACTTCCGCCTTTGATATGCCGAGATGCGCGGCTGCCGTCTCTTTCTTTTCTTCGAGACGGCTTAAAATCTCGCTCGCCAAATGGGAGATATTGCTCATTTCGCTTTGCTCCGCAGCACTCGTTTGATTAGGCGGCGCGACGCTGTTCGCATTACTGGAAATTGTCGGCGACGCGCCGCCGAGCATTGCCCAAATGTCGGTTGCCAGTTGTTCGCCGTTCAAATTAGCGATGTTTATTGATTGATTCATAATTTTTACAGGGAAATTTCAATTTATTACTTGCCGCTTTTATTTTTCTTAAATTTGGAAAGCGCGCGTAATAATTCGGCATAAAATTTTATGC
>JAJAYR010000552.1 GCA_026786155.1 Pyrinomonadaceae bacterium | reverse complement strand
GGCTCGACGATAACGAGAAATTCCGTGCCGCGCACGGCAATCGAAGCGGTCGGGCTTTTGATGCGATACGGATTCGGTTTTCCCTGAAAATGATTGATTTTGACGCGAATTCTTCCAAGCGTGATTTGTAGCAGTTCACGTAAAGAAGAGGCGTTGCGGTAATCGAGGATTGTAACGCGCGAACCGGGCAGAATGACGACCTGACTGCCGTCGGTTAAATCAATAACGACGCGCCCGCCGCCCGTCGTGTCAATTTCGTCGCCGGGCGCAAGCGTCGCGCCGTTTGTTAATCTTGCATTGCTTCGCCCGTTGCCGGAAATTGTTGCTCTGCCGACGACGCTCGTCACCCGCGCCTCGACCGCCGCGTTTTGCGCGTAGACTGTGAAAGGTTTTTCAGAGGCGGCAAAAATTAACGCGCCGCATAAAAACAGCGCGAGAAGCAACCAAATTTTTCTCGAATTATTCAACATTCATCCGCATTAAAATTACAAAGTTTTTTTCAGCAATCAATCACTCCGCCGCGCTTGATTCAACGCCCGTTTCTTCCGCGTCTTCGTCGGGCGCGGCGAGCAAATCGTATCTGGCAATCAGGCGTTGAATCGTCCGGCGGTCGAGTCCCAATTTTTCCGCTGCCCGCCGCCGGTTGCCGCCGACTTCCGATAAAATCAAGCTCAAATAACGTCGCTGAAGTTCTTCCATATTCGGTCGGTCGCCTGCCAATTCGCGCAAAATTTCCGCATCGGTAAAAATTTCACCGCTGTTTCCATTCGCTTCGACAATTGCGGATGGCAGGCAATCGAGCGTGATAATACTTCCGGTCGAAAGCGCGACGGCGCGAATGAGCGCGTTTTCGAGTTCGCGGACGTTGCCGGGAAAATTGTAACGGGCGAGCGCGTCCCAAACTTCCTGCGTCAAATGCAGATTGGGCGCGTCCGTTTGCGCCGTCTTTTTTAGAAAATGCTGCGCGAGCAGCGGAACGTCCGGCATTCGCTCGCGGAGCGGCGGCAGTTCGACGGTCAAAACGCTCAAACGATAATAAAGGTCGGCGCGGAATTTTCCGGCTTCGACAAATTCGAGCAAGTTTTCGTTGCTCGCGCCGATGACGCGAACGTCAACTTCTCTGGTTTCGGTCGCGCCGACGCGCCTGATTTCGCCCGACTGCAAAACGCGCAAAAGACTCGCTTGAAAATTCGCGCTCGTCGAAGCGAGTTCGTCCAGGAAAATCGTGCCGCCGCTCGCCGCTTCAAATAATCCGGCGCGAGTCTTTTCCGCGCCCGTGAACGCACCCTTTTCGTAGCCGAAAAGTTCCGCTTCTAGTAATGTATCGGTTAAGCCGGAACAATTAACCGACACGAATTTTTGCCGGGCGCGATTGCTCAAATCGTGAACGGCGCGGGCAACGAGTTCTTTGCCCGTGCCGGATTCGCCAGTCACTAAAACAGTGGCACTCGTTCGGGCGGCAAAAGCGATGAGTTTATAAACGGCGACCATTTTCGGACTGCGCCCGATGAGACCGGATTTGGAAAACTCGTCGGGTAAATTTTGTTCGTCGTCCGAATTTCGATTTTCCTTCTCGCGCCGCGCGTCGAGATGGCGGCGGGCAATGGCGGCGACTTCGGCGACGGCAAACGGCTTGGCGATAAAATCGCTCGCGCCTTCGCCGAGCGATTCAAACGCCGTTTCGACCGAGCCTTGCGCCGTCATCAAAATTATCGGCGTATTTTTGTCGAATTCGCGTAAATTTCGCACGACCGACAAACCGTCGCCGTCCGGCATCACCAAATCGCAAATCACCGCGTCGAATTGTTCACGTTTAAGCAATGCGACGGCTTCGCGCCCGCTAGACGCGCTGGACGTGCGAAAGCCTTTGAGCGACAAGCCGGTTTCGAGCGTCAAACGAATCGCCGGCTCGTCGTCAACGATTAAAATGTGCGGTTTCTCCGTCATTATTCAGCGAACATTTATTACACCAATTCAAAATAAATAAATATCTCCTGTTATGCTGTCGCAAAATCGTTCCCGCGATACTCTTTCACCGATACATAAATAATTAAAATTACCAGTATCGAGCCGAGAATCAGCGAAGAGCCGATTGTCCCGAAATCGAATCCGCCTTTTTCATTCGTTTTTGTCAGCAAATCGCCGAACGTCGCGCCGAACGGACGAGTCAGGACAAACGCGATCCAGAACAAGACGACTTTTGAAATGCCGGTAAAGTAATGAGCCAGAATCACCAATATCAATAATGCCGTAATCAGAGCCGCGCCGCCGCCGAAGCCGAGACCGGAACTGTCCGCCAGAAAATCGCCAAGCGCAGTTCCGAGAGTGTTAGAGAAAAGAATCGCCGTCCAATAAAACAATTCTGCCCGCCTTGATTTAATATGCTCGACTGCCAGCGAGCCTTCGACATACCGCCAGACTGCGAGAATCGTAATCAAAATGCCGACCAGAATCAGCGAGCCGGTCATATAACCCAGCCCCAGAGTTCTGTCCATATAATCAGACATCGTTGTCCCGGCGGTGCTGGTCGCAACAATCACCAGCCAGTAAACGAGCGGGTGATATTTTTTGGAAAAAAGCTGCATTGCGAGCGTTGCAAAAAAGAAACCGATTAAAATCATTGAACTGACGGCGTAACCGACGTTCAAAGTCATTGATAAAAGGTCGCCGCCGGTCTCGCCGAGCGTCGTCGCGCAGATTTTCATTATCCAAAACAGCAGCGTGATTTCGGGAATTTTACTTAAAATTGCATCTTTCAAATTTGATTCATCCATAATTGATTCCTCCCAAGTTTTTCGATTTCGGCGGAGAATTTCCCGCGCGAGACCGCTCAGTTTCACCAATTTAAACTACCGAAGATTAACGCAGGATTAACTTGGGCGACTTATTTCACGATTTTCCGGCGCGAGCGGCAAATGAACGGTAAAAGTCGAACCTTTATTCGGCTCGCTTTCCGCCGAAATATACCCGCCGTGCAGTTCGGCAATTTCCCGCGCCAACGCCAAACCCAAACCCGTTCCGGTAGTTTCCGTCGTTTGCCGCTGCGGAGCGCGGTAGAATTTTTCAAAAATGCGCGGCAGTTGTTCGGCACTGATGCCGAAGCCTTCGTCGGCGACAATAATCTCCAGCATTCCGCCAGACGCGCGCGTTTCTATTGTAATCGAGGTGTGCGGCGGACTGTATTTAATGGCGTTGCCGACAATGTTGGTCAGCATTTGCGCGAGCCTTTCCGCATCGGCGGAAACGGTCGTGTGATTCAGCAGATAACAATGCACGATTTTTATTTCGCGCTTTGCCGCGAGCGGTTCGAGCATCAGCAAGATTCTCTCAAGCAAAGATTCGACAACGATGGGCGCGAAATTTATCGCCTGTGCTCCGGCTTCAAGCCTGGTGATGTCGAGATATTCGTTTATCATACTCGCCAGCCGCTTGGCTTCGGTGTTGATGGTTAGCAGCATTTTGCGCTGCGATTCGGGTTCGACCGCGTGTTCGGTCAAAACTTCGCTCATTCCCTGAATCGCGGTGAGCGGCGTGCGAAGTTCGTGCGTAACAAGGGCGATAACGTCGTTTTTGGTTTTCTGCAATTCGCGGTGTTGCGTAATGTCGGAAAGCGTGGCGATGATGCCGAGCGTTTCACCCGCATCGTTTTCGTTTCGACCGACGACCGCCGCCATTCGCAAAACAAACGAGCGGGAATCGTTTTTCCCGACAGTTATTTCGCGCTCGATTGAATTCTGGTCAATAGTCAATTGCGCGAGCGTTTCTTCCGCTTCTTCCGTCGAATCGGCAATTTTGTTTTCCGCTTCGTTGAGCTGCTCGAAGATATTTCTGCCGAGCAATTTGCGTTCGGGCAGATTAAAAATCCGCCGCGCGCTTCGGTTGGCGAAAATAATTTGTCCATCGCGGTCGCCAATCAGCAAAACGTCTTCAATCGATCGCAGAGCCGAATCAACGAAAACCGCGCGATTAATCAAATCGCGCGATAAAAATCCGAGCGCGTCGGATTTCCATTCGAGACCGCGCGGCAGATAAAATTTATCGGTGGGAAAATTGGTCGGCGATTCGAGTTCTTCTCCTGTGTCAAGACGCAGACGATTTGAATCGGGCGACAATCGCTTTCGCCCATTGGTGAAAAGCCGTCTTTCGGCGGCAAGCAGTTCGGCAATGCGCTCGTCTAAATACACGCTTGCCGACAGCGAACGGCGCAGCAGCGCGAGCGGCGCGGCGACGATAAAAGAAGCCAGCACCGGCACGAGCGGCGGAACGATAAAGCCGTAAGCGAAAACAAAATAAGAGCCGAAAAGAATCAATGCGAGCAGTCCCGCCAAAACTCCTATTTGCTTCATCGCTTCGTATTTTCCCTGCGCCAAACCGAGCAGAATTATCACGGCAAGCGCGGCGAGCGCGGCAAACAGCGCGGCTGCCGAATCGGATACCGGCTGGTAAAAACGCCCGCGCAAAATCGTGTTGATTTCATTGGCGAGAATTTCCACGCCCGGCATCAAATCGCCGTGCTAGTCGCCCTCCAAATTGTCCGTATGAACGAACGGCGTGGCGATTCTGTCTCCCAGAGTCGCGGCGGTCGCGCCGATAAGAACGTATTTGCCGCGAAACTTTTCCGGCGAGATTTTGCCGTCCAGAACGTCCGCAAAACTATAAGTCTGCGCGGCAAACGCGCCCGTCGGACCGATGTAATCAATCGTCATCCGTAAGGGTTGAACGGTCGTCTGGCGGCTTTTTTCGTCTTTATTTTTAATGAGTAAATTATGTTCGGCGGCGGTAAAAGGTATTTTGCGCGTCCCGATTCGCACGAAACGGCTGGTTTCGTTCACCGCGTCAGAGTTGAGGCTGTCGCCGACGCGAACGGTTTCGATTGCCAACGCCCAGCGCGGCTCGCCTTCGTCGTCAGCCAGCCGCAAGAGAAGTTCACGCGCCGCGCCGTCCGTTTCGGTTTCGACGTTGACGTGACCCGTTCCTGCAGCCGCCGTTTCAATCGCGGGAAGCGATTTCAGCCATTCGGCGCGGCTCAACTCCGGCGCGTAGCGGTCTTCGATAAGCTGCTCGCCGACGGCGACGTTTCCGGCGCGTTTTATCGCATCGGCTAAGGCTCGGTCGGCGGCTTCGTCGGTCGGCTCGGAATATATAACATCGAGCGCAATCGCTTTCGGCTGCGCGGCGGAAATCTTATCGAGAATCTGCGCGGTATAAGTCCTTGACCACGGAAAACGTCCGATCTTGGCGACGCTCGCGTCGTCAATCGCCACGATGACAATATCGTCCGGTTCGGGCAAAATTCCCCGGAAACGCATTAACTGATCCTGCGCGTAAAGATTCAAACCGGGGGCGCGCCACGCGGCAAACATTCCCGCTGCCGTCGCCGCAATGACAATCAGCGCGAACCACGCCGCTTTTGCGCGGCGGCGCGTATCCGATTTAGATTTGCCCGTTTTCATTAATTCTCAGATTAGCTCGAATCGTTTATCTTTGCTGATTGAAAGACATTTCCCCGGCAAAATCAATTCTTTCCGCTTCCCGTTCGTAAACGTGAAGCTCGCGGCGGCGCGAAAAATCCGCATACATTTTATCGTAAAGCGCGAAAAGTTTGTCGGTCGAGTTTTCCCACGTCAGGGTTCGCGCCGTTTCAATCGCGTTGCGGATTTTAATTTCGCGTTTCTCGTCGTCGCTAAAAACATCGCGGACGGCGGCAAAATAACTTAAAGTATCGGCTTCTTCGAGCCACGCATTTTCCCGCGTCGCGTAAGAGAGAACGCCGCCCGAATCGGGCGCGACAACGGGAAGCCCGGAAGCCATCGCTTCTAAAGGACCGATGCCGAACGGCTCGCGCGGGTTCGGATGTAGAAAAATGTCGCTGTTAGCGTAGATGTCCGCCAATTTTTCTTTGTCGGAAATGTGTCCGAAAAATTTGAATTTACCGGGCGCGACTTTTTCCAGTTCCGCTTCAAGCAAATCGGCTTGCGGACCGCTCCCGACAATCAGCAATCGGTATTCGCGGCATTGCGTATCGTAATTGCGAAATCCGAGTAACGATTTCAAAACCTGCGGCAGAAGTTTGACGTTTTTCTCCGGCGAGATGCGCCCGGCATAAAGCAGAACAGTGGCATTTTCGGGAAATCCGGCTTCTGCCAGAATCGCCTTTCGGGTTTCCAGATTCTTTCTTTTTGCGTCGAAAAGATGATTGTCCGCGCCGCAATTATTGACAAACACTCGTTCGGCGAGCGGAATATTTGAAGCCTGAAAAAAACGCCAGGAGAAATTAAAAAACTTTTCCGAACGCCGCCTGTTTTTCTCCGGCGCAACCGCGTCAATCATTTCCTGCGCTGTATATTGCGAATTGGCAAGATGATAATCGAACATCGGAAAAATATAATTGCTTATTAGTCGCCGCGAAAACCATTTAAACGGCTTCGCGCCTGAGACGAACGCCCGCAGATTGTCGTCCATCCGCTCGCACGAAAAATGGACGAGCATCGGGCGGTTAAGCGATTTGAAATAACCTTTGCGAATCACTCCGGCGAGCAGGGATAAAGTATATTTTTCGCCGATTTCGATTATATCCGGCAGTTCCGTTTCGAGAATTTTGCGGACGGGCGTTTCGCCTTGCAGATAATGAAACGGCAGGAGCAGACGGTAACGCTTATCGAAAACCGGCGCGGGCTTTGCTTTGACGTAATAAATTCGTCCGTATTCGCCAATTTCTTCCCGCGCGTCCTCCGCGCCCGGCACAATCAACCTGACATAACGCCGATGCCGGTTCGCCGCTTCGAGCAGACGGTCGTAAGCCGTGCTGATGCCGCCCGAATTTTTGTGATAGTAATTGGTAATATGAACCGATTTTAAGATTTTGCCCGTCATCTTTTTATTTGTTATAAAACACGAATTTGCCGATTGGATTTCCTTTGTCAAAGCGAAACTCAATCGGCAGAAGGGCAATTATCATTCCCGAACGGCGAATCCTTTATTTCGGCGCGATTCTTAGAATCCCGGCGGTTTTCCCGTGGCAACGCGCCGCCGCGAGCCGCAGAAAGAGCGGCAAATTGTCGCCTTTGATTGAGCTATCAAAGGCGACAATTTGCTTCGGAAATATCTTTTATCGAAATTTATTTCTCAAAAACTTTTTCGAGATTATCAACTTCGTCCAGAATCGGCGTGGCGACTTTTGAATAATCCGAAACGGAAGCGGCTTTTTCCGTTTGCGCGACGAGCGATTCAAATTTGGCTGTTTCTTTGCCCGCGCCTTTGGCTTCCATTTTCGGTTTGACCGCGTTCCACGTTTGGCGAATCGCCTGCGCCGTCATTTTCAGTTTGGCTTCGTCTTTAGCCATCGCCAGAATTTCTATTTCACGTCCGTAATAATCGAGTTTGACGACTTCGACCGGAACTTTCGGATTATATTTGGCGGTCAAATCGGCGACTAAAAACGTCGCTTGATTGGCTTCGCGCATCGCGTCAATCTCGTTTTTCGCCTTGACCGCTTTGCCGATTGAATCGGTCGCTGCGAGAATCTGGGGCGTGGCGAGATTGGCAGTTTTCAGTTCATTGACCGATTTTTCAAGCGAAACGAGCCTCGCATCTGCTTTCGTCCAATCTTTGGCTTTGGCGAAGTCATAAATATTCTCGGCGAATTCGCCCGCGTCCGTTATCGCCGCCGGCATTTTGCCGCTATTCGTGTCAACGGCGACGGCTTTTTCCGGCACGGCGTTGTTCGTTTGTTTGTTGACGACGACCGTTGCCGGCGTTGTGTTCGTCGGCGTTGGCGATGACGTGCAAGCTCCAAAAGCGATTGTTCCGACTAAAACCGCCGCGCCGAGTGCCGCCAATACCTTTCCGTTTTCTGCTGTGTTTTTCATTTTGTTCTCCATATTTTTTCCTTGCCGGTATTCGCCGGACAATTTGAAATTTGCCCGGAAATTCGGGCTTTCTTCTAATCTGCCTTCAATTTAACAAACGGAAAATGAATACAAGATTAACGAATGAAAATTTCTAGCGGCGTGAAAAATAGTTTGAACGCGGGCGGTCAATGAATAATATAAAATGCGCGAAGCTCTCAGTTATTGATTGCCGAAGGAGGTTTGCAAATTATTTTCTTGCAAACACGACGGCAAAAGTGCTGCCCGCTTCACCCGAAGAAACAAGCTCGATTACGCCCGTGTGAAGTCCGGCAATCCACTGCGCGATGGAAAGTCCGAGTCCCGCGCCGCTCGTCACGGTTTCCGAAGCGCGGCTGCGCGCTTTATCGGCGCGGTAAAAACGCCCGAAAATTTTCGCGCTCTCTTCTTCGGAGATGCCCGCGCCGGTGTCGGTAATCGTGATTCGATAGAATTCGGCAGTTTTTCCCCCGCGCACCGCTACCTGTCCGCCTTCGCGATTATACTTGATGGCATTGTCGAGCAGATTCATAAACAGGCGGCGAAGGAGCTGCTCGTCGCCGCGCATCGGCATTTCTTCCAAAGTTGAAAGATTGAAGGAAACACGGCGTTTTTCAGCCAGAACGCGGACTTTGTGAACGCAGTCGGCGAGCAGTTCGTCCAGATACATTTCCGTCTTTCTTGCCTGATATTGCCCCGAATCGGCGCGCGCCAAGGTGAACAAATCCTCGACAATGCGCGTCAGCCGTTTGCTTTCGTCGTGAACAATCGCCAAAGATTCCTGATATTCGGCGGGCGTTCGATTGTCTTTCGAGAGAGCGACTTCCGATTCGCCGCGCACGATGGCGAGCGGCGTACGAAGCTCGTGCGAAGCGTCCGCCATAAAACGGCGTTGATTTTCAAATGAATTTTCGAGCCGTTCGAGCAGCGAATTAAAAATCGTCGCCAAACCGCCCAGTTCATCTTTTTCGTTCTTGACCGGAAGACGTTCATTCAGATTCGTCGCGCTGATAGTCGCCGCCGTCTCGCTCATTTCGGCAACCGGCGACAAGGTTTTTCGCGCCAGAAAATAACCGCCGAAACCGGCTAAAACTAAAACGAGCGGCACAAAAATCAACAAAATATCACGAAATCTACCGGTAATCATTTCTTCGTCGTCGAGCGCGTGAGCGATGAAGACGTTAAATTGCTGCCCGTCAACCGTGTTCTTTCGGGCGAACACGCGAAAATCAATTTCGTCCGCCGCCGTTTGAAACAACGCCGACTCTTTTGCCG
>JAJAYR010000551.1 GCA_026786155.1 Pyrinomonadaceae bacterium | reverse complement strand
CGGAAGAAATTGAGGAATTGATGAATAAAAGTTGAGGTAAAAATTTATGCAAACGGATTTATCACAGGTCGTCGCAGAAAAAATGCAGACTTTCCCGGTCGAGAAACAGCAAAAGGTTTTAGAGTTTGTCGAATCAATTGAAGAAACTGAAAAACCCGAAAGACAATCGCTGCTCGATAAATTAGAAGCTATCAGCAATCGCGTTCCCGAAGAAGTTTGGGAGAAACTGCCGACCGACGGCGCAGAAAACATTGACCATTATCTTTACGGCGCACCAAAAAAATCGAAATGAACGACAAACTTTTTGCCGACACGCTTTATTGGGTTGCTGTATTAAATCCCAAAGACCAATGGCATCGCCGGACAATCGAAACGCGCAGAGGACTTGGCGAAGTTAAAATTATCACGACCGAAACCGTTTTAATCGAAGTCCTCAATTATTTTTCCGAATACGGTTCACAAACCAGAAAATCAGCGGTTGACGCGGTTCGGACGATTATGGCGGATGAGGAAATCGAATACATTTCCCATGCGCCCGAAATGTTTCTCGACGCGCTGGATTTTTACGAAAGCCGTTTAGACAAAGGTTACAGTTTGACTGATTGCGTTTCGATGCTGACGATGCGAAATCTCGATTTGCAGGAAATTCTGACGCACGATAATCATTTCGAGCAGGAAGGTTTCACGGTTTTGTTATAAATGCGAAAAAGCAAGATGGAAGTTGGATTTTATCTGGTCAAACGGGCGATGGAGAAAGTCGCCGTATAGCTGTTTTTGTTGATTCGCACGTTGTCTTTCGGAGTCGGCGTGAGGCTGATTAAGTTGACCGCGTAGCCGCCGAAGGTCGCGCCTTTCGGTCCGAGATTCGTGTTGATTTCAAAAGTTTCGCCCGCGTTGCTGCCTTCGCTGATTTGCACTTTGATTTTTGCGTTGCCCGCCCAAACGCAGTTGACGCCTTCGGGACAGCGCGAGTCTTCAATTAAAGCGACGAATTTGACGTTTATTTTGCTGCGCGAAAATTTCTTTTCTTTGCCGACGCGCACTTTGATTGGCTGGTCGGGTTTTTGCGCGTTTGCCGCTATCACGCTGCCGAAAATAAAAGTTAAAATTGCAGTTAAAAATAATGTTTTCATAATCTTTCCTCCAAAGTTCGGACAACCGTTGATTGTCCGAACTTTGGAAGATGCGCGAGCTTTTTTCGTTGTAAAAATAAAATAAATTCAGGCGTTGAGCCGTTCGTTTTCCGCCGCGTGAATATGACTTTTGCGGTCGCGGGAAAATTCGCCGACGAGGGCGACGAAGCGGTCGGGCTTTTCTTCCGGCGGCAAATGTCCGCAGTTTTTTAGGATAATAAGGCGCGAATTGAGAATCGAATCGTAAAGATTCTCGCCGTTATGAAGCGGAATAATCACATCGTCTTCGCCCCAAATCAGCAGCGTCGGTTGGCTTATCAAATGCGCGTCCGTCTGGATACGATTTGCGTCCCACTGCCGCGCCGATGTCAAAACGGAATGATGCGCGTCTTTGGCTTTGAGCGGGCGCATCACCGATTCGATGCGCTCTTTGGTAATTAAATGCTGGCTTTCGGGCGCGAACGTCTGCTTCATTCGCGCTTTCGACAACTGTTTTGAATCGAGCAGAAACGGCGTGAAAATTTCGCCGATAAGCGGCACGGAAGCGAGTTTCAAAAGCGGATTATCGAGAACTTCGTCGTTGCTGACCGCGCCGACGAGAACGAGTTTTTCGACGCGCTCGGCGTAATCGAGCGCGAGCGTCGCCGCCACCGCGCCGCCGTAGGAACTGCCGATAATGATTGCCTTCCCGATGCCCAGACGATTCATAAATCGCTCGATAACACGGGCTTGCGCGGTGATTGTATATTCAAACCACGCCGGTTTGTCCGAATAACCGAAGCCGATTAAATCAACCGCGATAACGTGAAACTTCTGCGCGGCGAGCATCGGCGCGACCGTTTTCCAAACGTAAGTCGAAGCCGTGTAGCCGTGAATCAGAAGCAGCGTCGGATTCATCCGCTCACCGAATTCCTGAAAATGAACTGTCGCGCCGTCAACTTCGATAAAGTGCGAATTTTCCGCGTGCTGAATTTTGTCGGAAACCGCTTCCCATTTGACCGTGCTGGCTCGCGTCAGCAGTTTCACGCCGACAATCACGCCGATTGCGCCGCCGATTCCCAAAGCTAAATTCTTTTTGTTCATAAAATTTCTCTCTTCCGGTTATTTTATACCAAAACGAGTTTCGGTTGAATCGAGTTTTCGCCTTTTACGTAAAAACCGACGGCGATTAAATTTTCCCGTTCGTCAATCATCCGCATCGTTTGATTATTTTCGAGCGCGGCGTTTTCAAATCGCAGACGCTTGCCGTTAATTGTTTCCCTGATTTGCGCTTCATTTAAAACAACTTGCGGCAAATGCGAAACGGCTGTATTCATTGAGATTAAAACATCATTCAGACGATTTTCGGAAACAATCGTTTCCAATTCTTCAATCGTTACGGCTTTCGCCAAATCGAATTTTCCCGCCTTCGTGCGCCGCAATTCCGCCAGATGTGCGCCCGTTCCGAGTTGTTTGCCGATGTCTTCCGCCAGAGTTCTAATATAAGTTCCGGCTGAACAGACAACTCTAATTTCAGATTCCAGATTCCAGATTCCAGATTCGGCATCGGCTGTTTTCGATTCGTTTTTCGCTGCATCTTTGCGTCCCGGCGGTGAAATAATTTCCAAATCATAAATCGTAACTTTCACGGCTTTTCGTTCAATCTCAATTCCTTGCCGCGCCAGTTCATAAAGTTTTTTGCCGTCAACCTTCTTTGCCGAATACATCGGCGGCGTTTGCTCGATTTCGCCGCGAAAATTTGCCAAAGCCGCTTCCAGTTCGTCATCGGAAACTGCCTTCTGCCTTCTGCCTTCCGCCTTCTGCCTTCCCGTCCTATCG
>JAJAYR010000550.1 GCA_026786155.1 Pyrinomonadaceae bacterium | reverse complement strand
CTGATGTGTATGCGACGATGCCGCTGCTCTGGGCGCAAATCGCGGCGGCTGGGCTGGCGGCGATTCTTGCCGTCGCCTGTATTTTCCGCCGGAACAACGGTTTATTTCTCGCGGGCGCGGCACTGCTGGTTGTGATCGCGGGCGCGGGCTGGCTTTATCCTTCGCTCGTGCAGAGATTTTCCGTCGCCCCGAACGAACTGGCGAAGGAAACGCCGTTTATTAAAAACAATATCGAAGCCACGCGGACGGCTTTCGGTTTGAACGATGTCGAAGAACGCGAGTTATCCGGCGGGACGCCTTTGACCGCCGCCGACATCGAGGAAAATCGTCGCACGGTCAATAATATCCGCCTTTGGGACCAGCAGCCGCTGCTCGACACTTTCGGGCAGATTCAGGAAATTCGCACTTATTACGAATTCAAATCGGTGGACAACGACCGTTACCGAATCAACGGCGAAATGCAGCAGGTGATGATTTCGCCGCGCGAACTAAACGCGGCGAGTTTGCCGAACCGGAATTGGATTAACGAGCATTTGACGTTCACGCACGGCTACGGCGCGGCGGTCGGTCCGGTCAATAAAGTGACGGCGGAAGGCTTGCCGGAACTCTACGTCAAAAATCTTCCGCCGGAGACGAGCGTCCCGGAACTGAAAATCGAGCGACCGGAAATTTATTTCGGCGAAATGTCGAACGACCGCGTTTATGTCAACACCAAAACCAAGGAATTCAGTTATCCGGCGGGCGAGGAAAACGTCTTTCGCAACTACACCGGCGCGGGCGGAATGTCCATCGGCTCTTTGTTTGACCAGATGCTTTTCGCGTCGAGTTATTTTGATTTGAAGCTGCTGCTCTCGCAGGATTTCACCGCCGACACGAAAATTTTGTCGGTTCGCAATATCCGCGAGCGGCTGGAAAAAGTAGCGCCTTACCTGCGCTTCGACAGCGACCCGTATCTGGTTATCAACGAAGGCAAACTCGTCTGGATTGCCGACGCTTACACGACGACGAATCGCTACCCGTATTCGCAGCCGACCGACGGCATCAATTACATCCGCAACGCGGTTAAAGCGACGGTTGATGCTTATAACGGCACGGTCAATCTGTATCTCGCCGACGAACGCGACCCGATTATTCAAACTTACGCCAAAATTTTCCCGAACACCTTAAAACCGCTCGCGGAAATGCCGGAAAGTTTGCGGGCGCATCTGCGTTACCCGGAAGACAAATTCAGTCTGCAAGCCCGCGTGTTTGCGACGTATCAGATGAACGAGCCGCAGGAATTTTACAACAAGGAAGACCAGTGGACGATTGCCCAGATTCCGGGCGCGAACGAAAAGGAAGAGTCGAAAACGATGGAGCCGTATTATACGATTATGAAACTGCCGAACGAGCAGAAGGAAGAATTTATCCTGATGCTGCCGTTCACGCCGCAGCGCAAAGACAATCTCGCGGCGTGGATGGTCGCCCGCTCGGACGGGGAAAATTACGGCAAACTCGCGGCGTATCGTTTCCCGAAACAGCAATTCGTTTTCGGTCCGAAACAAATCGTCGCCCGCATCAATCAGGACCCGGAAATCTCCAGACAGTTGACGCTCTGGAATCAGCGCGGCTCGCGCGTAATTTTCGGCACATTGATGGTCATCCCGATCAAGGAATCGCTCGTCTACGTTCAGCCGCTTTATCTGCGGGCGGAATCGGGCAAAATCCCCGAACTGCGCCGCGTGATTGTGGCGAGCGACAATCGGACGGCGATGGAAGAAACGCTTGATAAAAGTCTGGCGCGTCTGTTCGGCGAAACTTCGGCAAAACAGCCGGACGGCGAAAATCAGGTTGCGCCGAACGAGCCTTCGACCACGCCGGTTGACGGGAACGGCTTAATCGAGCGGGCGAAACAGCAATACCAAAAAGCTCAGGAAGCGCAACGGGCGGGCGATTGGGCGAAATACGGCGAGGAAGTCAAACGGCTGGGCGAAACGCTCGAAAAAATGTCCGAACAGAAATGACGACGGATTTTTAGCGGCTGTTTCACAACTTGTGATGATTGATAAACGAAGGTTTTTTCACTTCGGAATGGCTGATAGCTGATAACCGGTTTTTTGAAAATCAGCGGTTGTCAGCTATTAAAATGAAGGTTGTGCATAAATCTATCGGTGAGCGATAGATTTATGCACAACTTTTATTTTATTTTGAAATTTCAACCCGCCGAATCCGGTTCGGCGGCGTATTCGTCGAGTTTGCGGTAAAGCGTTTTGCGGTCGAGTCCGAGCATTTCGGCGGCGCGTGATTTGTTGCCGCCGGTTTCGCGCATAATTTCCAGAATGTATTCGCGTTCGAGTTCGGCGAGCGTTAATCGTCTGGTTTTCGCTTTCGCCAAAATCGCGGCTGACGCGGCGTTAGAGCGAATTCGTTCGGGCAAATCTTCGGGTGTCAGCAATGTGCCGCGAGCGAGCGCGACGGCGCGTTCAATCGTATTTTCGAGTTCGCGGATGTTGCCCTGCCACGAATACGCGGTTAATAAAGCGAGCGTTTCCGGGGAAATTTCGAGCGGCGCGGTTTTGAAAGAATACTTCGCCAAAAAATGCTCGACGAGCAAAGGCACGTCGAAGGCGTGTTCGCGCAACGCCGGAACGTGAATATGAATGACGTTCAAACGCCAGTATAAATCTTCCCGAAATTCATTATCAGCGACGGCTTTCTCCAAATCGCGGTTGGTCGCGGCGATGACGCGCACCGAAATTTGTTTCTCGCGGCTGTCGCCGACGCGCCGAATCGTGCCTTCCTGCAAAACTCTCAGGAGTTTCGGCTGGACGTTTAAAGGTAATTCGCCGATTTCATCCAGAAAAATCGTGCCGCCGTCCGCCGTTTCAAAAAGTCCGGCTCGCGCCGTTCTCGCGCCGGTAAAGGCTTGTCCGGTGTGTCCGAAAAGCTCGGATTCGACGAGTTCCGCCGGAATCGCGGGGCAGTTGACGGCGACGAATTCGCCGCGTCTTTCCGAAGCGTCGTGAACGGCGCGGGCGACGAGTTCTTTGCCCGTTCCCGATTCGCCGGTGATTAAGACGTTGCTTGCGCTGCGCCCGGCGCGATTGATTAAATCGAGCAGTTCGCGCATCGGACGCGACGCGCCGATAATGCGCGTGTTCGCCTCCGGCATTTCGCGCCTGAGACGCGCCTGCGCCCGCTGCGTTTCGCTCGCGGCAAGCGCGGCTTCGATGACCAGCAATAAATCCTTCGTCTGAAACGGTTTGGTCAAATAAGAATACGCGCCTTTTTTGACCATCTCGACCGCGTTTTCAACCGAGCCGAACGCGGTGATGACGAGAACGGGCGTTTCGGCGCGAATTTCGCGAACTTTCGTTAACAGCTCGTCGCCTTTTATTTCCGGCATCCGCACGTCGGTCACCACCAAATCAATCATTCGGCTTTCGTCGGAAATTTTGGCGAGCGCGAGCCGACCGTTGGCGACGGAGACGATTTCGTATCCGGCATCGCTCAAAATTTCTTCGAGCAGTTCGCGCATATCCGTATCGTCTTCGGCAATTAAAATTCGTTCGTTCATTTTTGATTAATTCTCGGTAGAAATACTG
>JAJAYR010000549.1 GCA_026786155.1 Pyrinomonadaceae bacterium | reverse complement strand
CGTTGTTGCGCGTATGGATAGCGGTGAGGTCTTCGAAATCGTGCTGCATCGGTTCGCCGGTTTGACTAGCTTTAGGCACGCGCCCGACACGGCGCGAGCCGAATTTCGCATTGCGGTTGCCGGACCGGTGGCGAGTTTTCTGCTCGCGCTCGTTTTTTTGGGATTGATGGCAGCGTTCAATTCGCTCGGCGCAGATATTATGGCGCGACTGCGGCACGAACCGGAAACGCCCCGCGCCGAATTTCGCATCGCCGTTGCCGGACCTGCCGCGAGTTTTTTAATCGCGCTGTTTTTTCTCGGAGTTTTGGCAGTTTCCAATTCGCTCGGCACGGATATTTTTTCTTATCTGGCATTGACGCTCTGCCTTTTAAATTTTCTGCTGGCGGTTTTCAATATGTTTCCCGGTTATCCGCTCGACGGCGGCAGAGTTTTGCGGGCGTATCTCTGGCGGCGCGGCACGGATTTGAACGAAGCGACGATTTTGACGGGCAAATGCGGGCAGATTATCGCCGCCGTGCTGATTTTTTTCGGGCTTTTTATCGCTTTTGGGCGCGGCGATTTCTTCACCGGCTGCTGGACGATTCTGGTCGGGCTTTTTCTCTATGATTCGGCGCAGGGAATTATCCGTGAAGTCCGCAGTCTCGAACGTCAGACGGTCGAAAGCGCGATGCGAATGCCTGTTTCAGTGATGCCGGACGCGGACGTGCAGGACTTTGTTGACCGTATTTTGTCCTTGCACCGCCGCGCGATTTTTCCCGTCGCCGAAAACCGGCAGCTTTACGGAATGCTCGTTTTGGAAGATTTGAAAAAACTGCCGCGCGAAGATTGGCGAACGACGAAAATTCAGACGATAATGCGCCCGCTTACGCCCGATTATTTCATCGAAGCCGACGCTTCGCTGGCGGAAGCCAACCGTTTAATCGGCGAAAATGACATCGGTGCGCTCGGCGTGATTGACGCGCAGGGCAATTTGGTCGGGTTTCTGAACGGAAAAAAAGTTAAACGATAAGGTTTCGACTGGAGCGCAAATAAGACTCTTGCGCTCCGGTCTTTGAGAAAATTCGCCCGACATAAAATTTGAGACTGTCTCTCAAATTGTTATGATATGCTTGAAAACAACCCGAAAGACAGACGGTTTGAACGAAAATGCTGGCGGCAATCAACGAATATCTTCCGACAATTAGAAACGCGATTGACATCGTGGTGGTCTTCATTATCGTTTATGTCGTGCTGAAACTGCTGCGCGGAACACGCGCCGTGCCGACGGTCGTTGGGATGGTTCTGCTCGCGCTGTTATACTGGCTGGCGGTCGCGCAGGATTTGGCGACGCTCGAATTTGTCCTTCGTTCCGCCGTGTTTTATATCGGTTTCGCCATTATCGTTTTGTTCCAGTCGGAGATTCGGCAGGCGTTGATTTATTTCGGCAATCGGCTGCGTTTTCCCGTTTTGCGGCGGCAGCGCGGACAGCTCGGCGATTCGATTTACGATGAAATCGTGCTGGCGGCAACGACGCTTTCATCGGAAAAGATTGGCGCGTTAATCGTCATCGAACGCCGCGTCGGGCTGCGAAATTTGATTGACACGGGCGTTTCGCTCGATGCTAAAATCAGTTACGATTTGCTGGTTACGATTTTCAATCCATCAACGCCTTTGCACGACGGCGCAGTCGTCATTCAAAACGAACGCATCGCGGCGGCTTCGGTTTTTCTGCCGCTGACGAAAAATCCGGGCGTGTCGCGTGAGTTGGGAACGCGGCATCGCGCGGCAATCGGCGTAACCGATGGTTCGGACGCGGTTTCGGTCGTCGTTTCCGAAGAAACCGGCTTGATAGCTTTCGTCGAAGGCGGACAAGTCAAACGAAATCTCGACACGACCGCTTTGCGCGGATTATTGCTCGGCGCAATGGACGTTCACGTCGCCGCCGCAAAACGCGAAACGACTAAAACGATGAAGGAATCGGAAACGGAAATAACGGTGGTTTGATTCGGAATTGCAGATTTCAAATTGCAGATTTCAAATTTCAAATGGCAGACTCCAGATTGCAGATTTTGTCTTAAATTTGGAATTTGAAATCTGCAATTTGAAATTCTAAGTAACGATGGCATTGCCCAAAGAAAAATTTTTCCAAAATGACGACCGGCAAATATCATTTCGCCGTTTGCTGAAGCGCGTTTTTCTTGATGATTGGCTGATAAAAGTGGTGGCGATGCTGATTACCGTCGCGCTGTGGCTCGGCGTAACCGGACTGCGTGCGCCGACGACCGCCAGAATGCGAAGCGTTCCGCTGAACATTCGCGTCGGGAACGACATCGAAATTACTAATTCGCCCGTGCAGGAAGTTGATTTGGTAATTACGGGCGACAAACGCAAAATTGACCAGTTGAATCCGCGCGATTTGGTCGTCTCACTCGATTTAACGGACATCGCGGCGGGCGACCGCGCCGTGCAGATAACACCCGAAAACGTTAACGTCGAATTGCCGACCGGCGTTAGATTAGAAGAAGTTCAGCCGAGCAAAATCGCCGTCAAACTCGAACGGGTCGCAGAGCGCGACATCACGGTCAGAGCCGAGACCGAAGGCAGTATCGCGGAAAATTTTGAAATCTATAACCAAACTGTTTCACCGAACAAAGTGCGCGTTCGCGGACCGGAAAGTTTTATCAAAACGCTTGATTTTATCTCGACGGAAAAGGTAAATCTCGAAAATCGGGATGCTGATTTCACCGTTCGCCAAGTCGCTCTGAACGTCATTAATCCGAAAATTACGCTGCTCGACACGGCGGTTGATGTCGCGTTCCGCGTCGGCGAAAAACGCATCGAACGATTGTTCATCGTGCCGGTCGAGTCCGAAAATAAAAGAGCGACCGTCGTTTTATTCGGCGGACGTTCGATTATCGAAGCCTTAAAACCCGAAGATTTGCGCGTGGAAAACGTCAAAAACGAAGCGGGCGAGAATGTTTTAAAACTCGATTTGCCGCCCGGAATTCAGGATAACGTCGAAATCAGAAAACTGAAATAAAAGTTTTGAGTTCACGCTTTAGCGTGTGCTTTCGGCAAACCGGCAAACTAAAGTTTGAACTCAAAACTTTTAAGCCATTCGCGCACGGTTTCGCGCATCTCGTCGGTTATTTCGTGTTTCGCCGCGTAACATTGCGATTGCAGATGCGGCGCGATTTCCTTCAATTTCTGCTCGTAAGTTTGAAATTTTTCGAGCGGATAAAACTCGTCATCGTCGCCGTAAAGATACAAAACGTCGGCGTTCAATTTTTTATAATCGGCGTTCGTCGCCAAATCTGACGGGATGCCGCCGCCAATCCCGATGACGCCGCGAATCTTTGCGGGATGTGTCAAGGCAAAACGAAAGTTCAGCGCACAGGCTTGGGAAAATCCGAAAAGATAAATTTGCCGTTCGTCAATCACGTTTTCGGCGGCGAGTTTTTCGATGATTTGCAGCACGAAATTCTGATGAATCGCCACCGATTCTTCCGATTTAAAGTCGGTCAGCCAGCCGAAACCGACTTTGTAGCCGCTGCTCGTCGGGCGAAAATGCTGGTGCGGGGCTTGAATCGAAACGACGGCGAAATTTTCGGGCGCGACGAGTTTCGCTTCGCGCATCATATAACGCTTGTGCGCCCCGTAACCGTGAACCGCGATGAGCAAAGGCGCGGGTTTCGTCTGATTTTCGGGAAGCTGTAAATCGTAATAAAGTTTGATTTCAGCGGTCAAATGCAAATCGGTTTCGTGCATAATTTCAGCTTACCAGTTTCAGCCAATCGTTCGGGTTGACGGCACTGCGCGGAACTCTCGAACGCTTCAATTTGTAGATTTTCTTTTCCCAGCCGCGCAAGTTTTCCTTGAAAACAATGTGCGGAATCAAACGGCTCAACTTGCGGTAAAGCGCAAGTTTTTCCGCGCGAAATCGTGCGCCGGTTTGTTTGTCCCGGCGAAACTGCGCCCAGCCGATTGAGCCGCAGAAACCGCTCGCGCCGAAGTTCGGCGACAATAAAATATCTTCCATAAAAACGCGGATGCCGCCGTCGAATTCGTGCAGCACGTCGTGCATCGCCACGATTGCGCCGTCCGCTAGATGCGGCGCGAAACCGTCAAAATCGAGTTTCGTTCCTTTGTAAGTGTGGTCGCCGTCAATCCACAAAAATCGCAGCGGGCGCGTCCACGTTTCCGCTAATTGATAAGAAAAAGTTTGGTGAAATTCGATTTTATCGGCGACGTTGTGCCGTTCGATGTTCGTTTGAAAATCCTTCAAAGAAGATTCGTCGCCGCGCAAATCCGGGTCGGTCGCCGACGGCGCGGTCAGCGGGTCAACCGCGTAAATCTTCGCGTCGCCCGCCAGTTGCGCGGCTTTGGCGAGAATGACGGTTGATTTGCCTTTGAAACTGCCGATTTCCAGCACGTCGCCGTTCGCCGTCGGACACGCCGCGACCAAGGCGAGAAAACGCATCTCGTTCGGGGACAAAAAACCTTCGACCGTTTCAGCTTCTGCGAGCAGATTTTCGACGAACGAATCGAAACTTTCGGGTAACTTTTTCATATTTAACGAGCCGTATTTATAACCATCAGCATAATCAATTGAATTTACTCAAGCGACCTTTGCGTAAGCCTTTGCGAACCTTTGCGTTCCGTTTTTTGTATCGCAAAGGTTCGAAAAGGTCGCCGAGATACTCGAAATCTTGAATCGTTAAAATATACCGATTAAATCGCGGTGGAAAATCAGTCTAACATTTACCATTTATTATTTACCATTTATCATTGACCACGAAGCACTAAAAATTATGCGGGAATTTCTCAAAAAACTCGATTGTTTAGCCTCGATTGAAACCGAAAACAAACTCGCCCGACTGCTCGAAAGAATCGCTTTCGTTTTTATGATTCTGATGTTCGTGTTCGCGCCGCATTCGATTGCCGCCACGCAAATCACGTGGCTGACGGGAATGTTCGCGTGGTTGGTGCGGCAATTTATCAAGCCGCGCCCGCGCCTCATTCGCACGCCACTCGATGTTCCTTTGTGGATATTTTTCGCGTGGTCAATCATTACCTCAATTTTTTCTTACGACCCGCTCACATCGCTCGACAAACTCCGCAACGTCGCACTGTTTCTGATTTTTTATTACATCGTCAACGTCGTCAAAACCAAACGCGCCGCTTTTTTTCTGGCTTCGACGATAATTATTTCCTCAATGGTCAGCGTCGTCTGGACACCGCTTGAGCGAATTTCCGGGCGCGGCGTAGAGATTTTAAATATCGGCGCGAACAGCCCGTTTTCAAAAACGATTCTGACGAGCGGCGACACGATTTTGAAAGCCAACGACAAAAAAGTTGCCACGCCCGAAGATTTATTAGCGGAAATCGAATCGGGCGACGCGACGCAAATTTATTTTTATCGTCCCGATTTTTATCTGACGGTCGAAATCAAACGCGCCGATTTGCTTGAAGGAACGAACGCGCTCGAAAAACTCGGCATCGGCGACTGGAAGCGCAGCCGCAACTGGCGTTCGACGGGATTCTTAAGTCATTACGCCACTTTCGCCGAAGTTTTACAGCTTATCACGTCGCTCACTTTCGGGCTTTTCATCGCCGGTCTGAGCAGAAAGGGAGACGGGGAGACGGGGAGACGGGGAGACGGGGAGAAATATGTGGGAGATATGAAGGAAAATCGGTCGGACGAAGCAAATCCGGCGACCAAATCTCCTCATCTCCTTTTCTCCTCATCTCCTCATCTCCTTTTCTCCTCATCTCCTTTCCTCGCCTTCTGCGTTGTGGCGATGGCAATTGCGCTGCTTTTGACCGTTACCCGCGCTTCGCAAATTGGTTTTCTAATTTCGGCGTTTGCCATCGTGTTTTTCGGCGCAAATCGCCGAATTCTGTTAATTTTGATGCTGATTATTTTGCCGCTGACGCTCGGCGGAATTTATTTTCAACAGCAGAGCCGCAAAGTCGGCTATCTCGATTTAAACGACGATTCGACCAAAGACCGCCTGACATTTTACCGGAAGGGATTCAACTTGTGGACGCAGAACGTGCGAAACTTCTCAATTGGCGTGGGAATGGATGCGACCAAGCGTTACATAAAAGAATGGGATTTGTATGATAACCAAGGCGTTCCGATGGGACATTTTCACTCAACGCCGCTCCAACT
>JAJAYR010000548.1 GCA_026786155.1 Pyrinomonadaceae bacterium | reverse complement strand
GTTTCAATTTGAACCTGATCCGAATATCGCCCGAAAAATGCAGATTTTCCAGATGTGGATTCGCCCCGTCGAACCGCAGAACGCCAATTTCGCCCTTCGCGCCGCGCTTTATGAATACGATAAGCTCGTGAAAAACGGTTTGGATCAGCAGACGTTTGAAAATTCGAGCAATTTTCTGTCGAAATACGTCAACATTCTGACGCAGACCAAAGACGCGGAACTCGGCTACGCCCTCGACTCGAAGTTTTACGGAACCGGCGGTTACAACGAAACGATGAAAGCCGATTTAGCGAAATTGACACTCGCCGATGTGAATAAAGCGATTAAAACGCATCTCGCGTCAAACAAAATGCGCGTCGTGATGATTACTAAAGACGCGGATGGATTGCGAAATCAAATCGTCAATAACACGCCCGCGACGATTTCCTACGCTTCGCCGAAACCGTCGGAAATCACCGATGAAGACAAAATAATTTTTACTTATCCGATTCCCGTCAAAGCGGCGGACGTAACGATTACGCCGGTCGGCAAAGTGTTTGAATAATTTCTTCAATTGTATTTTCAGCCGCGAACTTAAAAAACGCGGCTGAAAATATGTGAAGGTTTCTGCCGATTAGCTTATTTATCCTGACAAACCAGACGAAATCCGAGATAGCCGTTTTTTTCCTCAGCCGAAACTTCACGGCGGCGGGTGATCATCCATTGGGCGTTTTTAAGTTTGTTTTGAGATTCTCCGAAAGAACTCCCGCGAACAACAAATAATACTTCTTTTGAATCGGGCATTTTTCCCGGATGACCGTCGTATAAATTAGATTTGGTCGAAGTCCACTCAAGCACATTGCCCAACATATCTTTAAAATTGCCGGTTAAAGTTTCTTCGGGATACTTTCCGACTTCGGCTACTTTGTTGCTGGCGACATTGGCTAAATCCGGTTTCCAATCCTCGCCCCATGGAAAAGTCGTTTGACGACTGCCGTTGCGGGCGGCAAACTCCCATTCTTCTTCGGTCGGGAGACGACACGGTTTTTTCTCACGTTTGGCGACCCATTCGGCAAAGGCGTTTGCGTCGGACAAAGCGACGAATGAGACCGGAAAATTTTCTTCTCCGGCGGGCGGTTTATTATCTTTCCAATTCGACGGAGCCGAACGGTTGGTTGACCGCACGAATTCGGCGTATTCTTCGTTGTTGACCTCCGTTTTGTCCAGGTAAAAACTGCCGACCGAAACCGGGTGCGCCGGGTATTGATTTCCGTAATCGAAATCATCTTTCGGAACATCGCTTCTCCCCATTTGAAAACTTCCGCCCGCGACTAAAGTCATTTTTCCGCCAATCCGGTTGCCGATTTCGACTTTCGACGTTTTTTCTCCCGGTGCTGATTTGTCCATCGAATTCTCGATTTTTTGATTGGCGATTACGTCGTCCGGCGCGGAGTTTCCCTTCAGAAAATAAATTAAGCCGCCGAAGCCGAAAATGAAAATCGCGCCCAAAACACCGGCGACAATTTTCAAAACCGGCGATTTGCGCGGCGGTTCTGAGGGCGGATTTAAAAATCCCGGCGCAATCGAAGATTCAGGCGGAACGGCTTCCGGCAAATCTATTTGGATTTTTCTCTGATTGAAGTTCGGCTGGTTTCCGGCGGCAATGCTTTGACCGGCGAAATTAACGAAAGGTTCGGCTGACGACGAATCGGAAGCGGGTTGAAAAATATCTTCCGGGGCAATTTTCGGCGAAGTATTCGTCGCCTTAAATTGATTGGCAACCGTCTCGGTTAGTGTTTCGTCGGTGATCGGGTTCAGAAAACTTACCGTTTTCATATCGCCGGTGCTGAAATTAGGACTTTTGCTGTTCTCGATTTCCTCGATGCGCCTTTGAACTTCGATAATCTCCTGCGCCAATCGCTGCGCTTCCTGTTCGGCGCGAAGCTGCGCGGCTTCCGCCTGTTCGCGTTTGCCGACTTCACTTTCCGCCAGCCGTCTGGCTTCTTCGACTCGCTGGTGCGCGGCATAAGCCTCGTTCTCATAACGATTGGCTTGTTCCTGAACTTGTTTGATGGCTTCGGCTTCGGCAAGACGGCGGCGTTCGGCTTCGCTTTCGGCGTTGAGGATAATTTGATTTTCGATTTTTTGTCGTTTGGCTTCCGCTTCGAGCCGCAAACCGGCTTCGTGTTCGGCTTGCCGTTTCGCTTCTTCGTATTTCTTTTCGACTCGGCGACCTGCTCGGTTAATTTTTGAGCGTCAATTTCAGCCTGGCGGCGAACGCTTTCTTCGAGTTCGCGCTGGTGGGCTTCTTTATCCGCTTTTTTCCGTTCTGCTTCGGCAATCTGCTGCGCTTGCAGGGCGGCGGCGGCGAGTTGGTTGGCGCGTTCTTCGGCTTTTCGGCGAGCTTCGGCTTCTTCGGTCAGGAGGCGGGCTTCGGCTTCGGCTTTTTTTCTGGCTTGCTGTTCGGCGACCAGTTTGCTCTCCATTTCGGCTTCGACGCGCCGCCGCACATCTTCTTCGATGCGTTTTTGCGCCTGTGCCGCTCGCTGCTGCGCTTCTTCGGCGAGTTTCTGCGCTTCGGCAAATTCATTCACCAGACGGTCGGCTTCCCCGACTTGTTCTTTGGCTTCTTCGGCGCGGTCTTGAGCCTGAAGAAATTCCTGCGCCAATTTTTTATCGGCAGCCAGATTGTCTCTGGTCGGAATATCGAAATAAGAATGCAGCCGCTTTTTTTGCGTCATCGTCAAGCCGCCGCTTTGCCCGTCGTCGGAAACGGTTTTCGCATCGCTTTCGAGCAAGCCGCTCGGAAAGGAATTAGCGTCGAATCTTACGGTGGCGGAAACGCCCGCGCCGCCGAGCGCATCTTCGAGTTGGGCGAGCATTTCCTCGACCGAATCGGGACGCGCTTCACGTTCCTTCTGCATCGCCTCCATCACGACCGCTTCAACGCTCGGCGGAAGCAGAACGCCGTGCGAAGCGAATGACGGCGGCGCGACGCTCAAATGTTGATAGACGATTGCCGGAATCGAATCGCCGTCAAACGGCAAACTGCCGGTCAGCATTTCATACAGCATCACGCCCAAACCGTAAATGTCGGCGCGGTGGTCAACGTCGCCGTTAGACCATTGTTCAGGCGACATATACGGCGGCGAGCCGAGAACGCTGACGGTTTTCGCCTGCACGAACGAGCCGAGCGACTCGGT
>JAJAYR010000547.1 GCA_026786155.1 Pyrinomonadaceae bacterium | reverse complement strand
GCTCAACGGCGCACCGCTCAAAAGTTCGACTTTGCTCAAAAACGGCGACCGCTTAAATCTCGGCGGCGCGGTTGAAATAAAAGTTGAAACCGATTCGGAAAACAACTATTCCTATCAATCGCCAGCGGTTGAAAATCAATATCCGTCGAATGAAGAAAGCGCGTATTCAACCAATATCGAAACGCCGAATCAAGCTTCGGCAAATTCGCCGAGCGTCGCGGTGGCTTCAAATTCCGGCGGAATTCCGGCGGCGGTTTTCTGGTTCGCTCCGGCTTTCGGTTTGATAATTCTGCTTTTCGTCGGCGGATTATTTTTCGCTTTCAGCGGCAAAAAGGAAAAAGAAGTCGTCCAAACCGATGACATTCCAGTTTATACGCCGAAAACAAAATCGCCCAAAAGCGACGAAATGCCCGACGACGCGCCGACACCGAAAAAAAGCGATTCGCCCGTCAATTCAAGCGGCGGAACTGCGCCGACACCCGATTCGCCAAATTCGCCGCCGCCGAAAACTTCCGGCGACGTTGAAAAAATCGAACAAAATACCAGTTTATTTCTCCGCCGCATCGCGCAAAGCGACTCGAACGCTTTTATCACGGGCAAACAGGCGGAAACGATTAATTCAAAAATCGGTCAGTTCAAAGGCTCCGCCGCGTTAGCCGAAAATCTCAGAGCGGTGAAAAAAAACGCCGCGCAGTTTGAAACGCTGGCGAATACAAAAAATTTGAAGGCGCAATTTTTGGCGACCGCCGCGCTCGCTAAAATGGGCAATAATCGCGGCGACCCGTTAGCCGTCGCGCAGACAATGCTGCCGATTCTCAACGATTTGAAAATCACGCTCGACAACAAACTGGCGGACGATAATCTGATGATTATCGCGGCGTATGAACGCGGCGCGGCGGGCAAACCGCGCTCCCTGCAAAGCACGCTCGAAGCTATGTCGAAGAACACGCAAAACGTCAGCCCGCGCGAGATTCGGACGATTTGGTTTTTGAAATCCAAAGACAAAATTACCGACGCGGAATTTAATTTCGCCCTGCAATTTCTCGCCATCGGCGCGATTACGCAGAACCCGAAGGATTTTAACGTCAACGCGGACGCGATAACTTTTAATTAATATGGAAAACGAAGATTGGGTAACGGGCAACGTCCGGCTGAATCTCGGCGGTCAGCCGCTCGATTTGCAGATGACCGTTCCGGCAAAGCCGGTCAAACCGCAGCGAATGCTGCCGATTTTTCAACAGATGGCGACGGCGTTTATCGAAATGAGCGAAACGGCAATCGAAAACGCGGGTGGCAAAATCTCGTGTCAAAAAGGCTGCGCGGCGTGCTGCCGTCAGGCGATTCCGCTGGCGGAAATCGAAGCGTATCAAATCGCGGAAATAGTCGCCGCGCTGCCCGAACCGCGCCGCTCGGAAATCGAAAAACGATTTGAAACGGCGTGGCATCATTTCGCCGACCGCGGTTGGTTTGAGCGTCTGGACGAAAGTTTCAGGCTGTCGCCCGAAGAGCGCAATAAGGTTATCGTCGAGTATTTCAACGAAAAGATTGACTGTCCGTTTCTGGAAGACGAGGCGTGTTCGATTCACCCGACGCGCCCGCTCGCCTGCCGCGAGTATCTGGTAACTTCGCCCGCCGAAAACTGCTTGAATCTTTCGGCGGAAACCGTGCGAATGGTCGAACTGCCGGTGAAAACCTCCGACACCGTGCGAAAAATTTCCAATAGCGCGGAGTTAAATTCTACGCCCGCCAACTTCGTCCCGCTCGTTCTCGCTCTCGAATGGACGCGAAAAAAAGCGGATGAGTTTCCCGAAAAAACCGGCGAACAATGGATGGCGGATTTTTTCAGAAATCTGACGAACAGCGAAATACCGAGTAAGGGATGAAGGATGAGGGATGAATAAAACCATCTTGCTTAATTCATCCCTATCCTTCATCCCTCATCCCTCAAAACTTATGCGTCGTTTTTACGCTCCAATCGAACAATTTCAAACATCAACTGTTTCGCTCAATCTGGAAGAAACGCGGCATCTGCGCGATGTTCTGCGTTTAAAGGAATTCGATAAAGCGCAGGTTTTTGACGGCGACGGCAGAGAATTTCTGTGTGAAATTCAAAGCATCGGAAAGAAGGAAACGCGGCTCAAAATTCTTGAAGAAATCGTGCCGAACGCGCCCGAATCAAATTTGAATCTGACGCTGGCGGTCGCGCTTTTAAAAGGCGAAAAATTTGATTTGGTCGTGCAGAAAGCGGTTGAATTAGGTGTAACGAAATTATTTCCGCTGAACACGAAACGCGCCGATGTCAAAATAAAAGATACTGAAAAGCGGGTGGAACGCTGGCGCAAAATCGCGCTCGAAGCCTGCAAGCAATCGGGACGCGCCACGTTGATGCCAATTGAAAATCCGGTTGATTTTGGGAAGTTTATCGAAACGGCTGGCGGAACTAAAATACTATTTGCCGAACGCGGCGGTGAAAGTTTTTCGGCAATCGAAAAATCGGAAACGATGACGGCGGTCGTCGGCGCGGAAGGCGGCTGGGAAGATTTTGAAATCGAAGCGGCACGAAACAAAAATTTTCAAATCGTAACCTTAAACGGAAGAATTCTGCGGGCGGAAACGGCGGCGATTTCAATCGCGGCGATTCTGCAAAATCAATTCGGTGATTTGAACTAGAAACTATCTCAAAAATAACGCGCCGACGTTCAGAGTCCACGCTTGAGCGTGTCCTCCGCCAGCGAAGCGCGGCGGTTTGGCAAACTGAAGTTTGAACTCTAAACCTCAGAACGACTTTTGAGAAGGATTTCATTGTTGATTTAAAATAGGTTTTGCAAACTCGTCTATTGTTTTTCGACTTTCTTTTGAATGTTCATAATATCGGCGACGGTTGACAAAATTTTCTGCCCGAAAGTCGGCGGCGCGGCGTTGTCAGCGGCGTGAATGCCGAGCAGCACGTGAATCACTTTAACCGCACAAAGCACGGTTTGGTCAACGTCTTTCGTCGAAAGCCAGGGACTAATGCCAACGTGAACGCGCCCGTTGTCGTCGCGCCACGCTTCGACGTTTTCCAAATCAATCGCCCGCGCGATTTGCTCCGTGTCGGTTTCGGCGGGCAAATCCAAAACGACCGAACTTTTATCTTCGATTGATAAAACGCAGTCAACGCCGACGGTTTCCATTAAACCGCCGCGCACGTCGGCGAAAACCGCTTCGAGCGCGGCTTGCGTCGCTTTCATCAGATGTTTTTGATTGGCTGAAACCTTCGAGTTTTCGGGCGCAGAGACATTTCCCGATTGGAGAGTTTTCCAAACCGGCGGCACTCGCCACGCCAATAACTTCGTCCCGCGCACGGGCGGACCGCCCGTTAAGGCGAGTTCTCAATAATCTTCCCAACGTCCGCGCCAACGGCTCATCGCTTGTTCTCCCTTTTTTTAATTTAATGTTTGTGCGCGTGTTTCCGCTCGACGATTTCCCGCGCCGGCAGCGTGATAAAAAGTTTGCCGTGTTTGACACCTCTCAAACTCAAAAGCGAATCGGCAAGCGAGCGAATTTGTTGGATTTCGCCGCGCAGCACGATGACTTCCAGACAATCGTCGTGGCTGATGTGAACGTGCAGCACCGACACGATAAAATTAAAAAATTCGTGTTGCAGCGCGTTCATTTTATCCGCCAAATCGGTCGCGTGATGGTCATAAACCAGCGTCAAACTGCCTAAAACTTCGCCCGTTTCCGGCGCGTCTTCGAGTTTCGATTTGACCAGCGCGTCGCGCATCAAATCGCGCAACGCTTCCGAGCGATTAGAGTAGCCTTGGGCGCTAATCATTCGGTCAAAATTTTGTAAAAGTTCTTCTTCGGCACTCACGCCGAATCTTGAAAGTTCGCTCATATTAAATCCAGATTATCATCAATACCTTCGCCAAAAAGATATTTGAAAACTTGAGATGAGAGGGTGAAATGAAACGAGTATTTTAGTAGATTTATTTTTGCACGATATTTCAACTAAAGACCCGTTCATTTCAATGGATATATTAACACTTTTTGCTTGTTTGGAAACTCTCGCAACGCCAACTTGCGGTCGCCAACCGGCGGTTATTGCGGAGGCAATGCGCGACGATGAGCGGTCGCGCGGGCGATGCTCTCAATTTCACGGTGGACTAGCAAAGGCGGCAGTTATCGCACCGTGCAACGCTTTTTTGCGACCGATTTGCCGTGGGTTGAATTACTGGTGAAGTTCTTTCAAACACATTTGTTTGATTCCAAAAGTGAGTTTATTTTGGCGGGCGATGCGACCACTGTCACCAAATCGGGAGCGCAAACGCACGGGATCGGGCGTTTTTTTCGGGAGTTTTAAGTCAGGTTGTGAGCGGTTTGGAGTTTTTCGTGATTTCTTTGGTGAATGTTGCCCAAAGAAAGGCGTATCCGCTCGCGGTCAAGCAAACAGTGCGGAGCGAGGCGGAAAAAAAGGCACTCAAGGGGCGGAAAAAGAAGCGAGCGAAGAAGTCGAAAACGACGAAAAGCAAACCGAAAGGGCGCAAGCAAGGGAGTTTGAATAGGGACAAAAACGAGTTGAATTTATCGGCTGAACTTTTGAGAATCAATGAGTTACTGTCAGGATTATTGAAACTTCTGCGAGTTTTTATCAAAGTCGAATACTTGGCATTGGACGGACATTTCGGACATCATCAAGCGGTTTTGATGGCGCGGGAAAACGATTTGCATCTGATTTCAAAGATGAGAAAAGATGCGGCACTTTATGAGAAATATGAAGGCGAATATGGCGGACGGGGAGCGAAAAAGAAGTATGGAACGAGGTTAAGATTTGATTTAATGCCGATAAAATCTTAACAAAGAGCGAGCGAGTTGGAGAAATCATCATCAATTATTATCAAGGATTGTTTTTGCACAAAGATTTCGGGCAAGCAATAAATGTAGTGATCATCAAGAAACTAAACTTGAAAACGCAGAAAGCGGGACACGCGCTATTGTTTAGCAGCGATGTGGAATTGGGCTGGGAAAAGTTGATGGATTATTACAGTTTGAGATTTCAGATAGAGTTTAATTTTCGGGATGCCAAACAACATTTCGGGCTGGAAGATTTTATGAACACCACGAAGGTTGGAGTGGAAAATGCGGCAAATTTAGCGTTTCTGATGGTCAATGTGAGTGCCAAACTGCTCAAAAACAGCAGTGAAAAGTGTGTCGGAGTATTGGACTTAAAAACGCATTTTCGCGGAGTCAAATACG
>JAJAYR010000546.1 GCA_026786155.1 Pyrinomonadaceae bacterium | reverse complement strand
TGCCAAACCTAAACCCGTGCCGCGTCCTTTGGTGGAAAAATACGGCTGGAAAAGTTTTTGAAAATCCGACGGCGAAATACCGTTTCCGTTGTCAGAAATTTCGGCGATGATTAAATCTCGCGCCGCGTCGTGAAAGGTTTTGACGGTGATTCGTTTGTCAGGTTGAGATTCGTCGAACGATTCGACGGCGTTTTCAATTAAATTGACGAACACGCGCTTTAACTGCTCGTCATCAATCAGCGCGTTCGGCAGATTTTCGGCTAAGTTCAGTTCGATTTTAACATCGGAAAAACGGTCGTCGTAAAGCGCGGCGGCTTGTTTGATAATTTCATTTAAATCTATGCTTTCGAGCCGCGCGTTCGGCAGTCTGGCGTAGCGCGAAAATTCGTCAACCATTGATTTTAACGAATTAACTTCGCGCAAAATCGTTTCCGTGCCGTCTTTAATGACTTTTGCCGTCTGCTCTGCGGTGTTTATTTGTCGGTCATCGGTTTTCGGTTTGAAAACTTCCAGAAAACTCTGCACTTTCGATTTCGCGTTCTGGTTTTCGTCCTGACTGCCGACTGCCGACTGCCGACTGCCGACCGCAAAGCGTTTCGCAATGCGTTCCGCCGAAAGCTGAATCGGCGTCAGCGGATTTTTGATTTCGTGCGCCATTCGCCGCGCGACTTCCTGCCACGCCGAAGCGCGTTGCGCGGCGATGAGTTCCGACAAATCTTCGATGACTAAAACCACGCCGCTCGTTTTCGTTTCGGAAGTTTTCGGCAAAGCCGTCGCCGTTAAAGCGACGGGCAAATGTTCGTTCGACTCTGAGCTGCCGTCAGCCAATTCGGGCTGTAAAACCGTTTGCTCGCTCGCTTTTCCGATGCGTTTGGCGCGGTTTAATAATCTTTCCAAAACGACGCGATTTTCTTCGCCGACGATTTTGCTTAATTCAAAATTCGTGAAATCTGCCGTTTCTAATTTTAAAATTTGAATCGCGGCTTGGTTGATCGTCGTTACGCGGTTTTCGGCGTCGAAGGAAATCACGCCGGTCGCCAGCGACTGCAAAATCGTTTCGATATAGCGGCGGCGTTCGGAGAGTTCAAAGGAATTTTCTTCGAGCTTCGCCGACATCTGATTGAACGTCGAAACGAGCAGCGCGAGTTCGTCTTCGGCGAAAACGTCAACGCGGTGCGCCAAATCGCCGCGAGCGATTTTGTCCGCGCCTTCCGCCAATGCTTTGAGCGGCACGGTCAAACCGCGGGCGATGTAAAACGCCGTCCAACTCGACGCGAAAATTAGTAGAAATGTCAACATTCCGAGCGTCAGAAGTCCGATTTGCCGAATCGTAACGGCTTGTTGTTTGAGTTTTTCAAACTCGACGAGCGAGTTTTCAACCATCTGGCTGACGTTGCTTTCGGGACGCAAATCGGGAATGACGATTAACATTCTGCCGTCGGAAAATCGCGCCGTCGCCGCGTCAAAACCTTTGCCGTCGGTTAAACTAATCTCGCTTAAATTGTTTTGATAAATTAAATTAAGTGTGCCGACAAGTTCGGCTTTTTGGGCGGCGTTTAATTTTTTTTCGCTCGCGGCTAAAACCACGCCGTCTAGGGAGACGACTTCCAGCCGGGTCAAGTTTCCCGCTTCGACGATTGGCTGGAGATTTTGATTATTGATCGCTTCTTTTTCCAAAACCGTCACCAATATTCGCGCCGTTTCATTTAGTTTGACAGTTTGGTCTTCGATTGACTGCTTCTGCACCTGTCTGGCTTCGCGGATGCCTTTTTCGGGAATGGCGGTGAACCAGCGGTCGAGCATCCGGTTCATAAAAAGGTAGGAAAAAACCGCCATCGCCACAATCGGCAAAAGGCTGACGGCAAAAAAGTATTGCAGAAGACGCATCTTCAGTTTCGAGCCGAGCGCGAGATTGCGGCGTTCGCGGCGCAGTTTCAAAAGACTGCGAACGAAAATGAAGCCGAAAATGACGAAGGCGAAAAAATTTAAAGATGACAAGCCGTAAAGCAAAAGTGTGTCGCTCGCCGAATCAACCGTCAGATTTTTCCAGTAATTCGACGATTGCAGAAGCACCAGAAAAGTGAACATAATCAGAACCATTCCGCCGAGCAGCCAAGGCGGAACGCGCGGTTTATATTTTTTCGGTTCTTCGTCAGTCATTCGGGCAATTTTATCATATTCGGACGGATAAACGCGGCGTTTTGAGTTCACGCTTCAGCGTGTGTTCTCGCCCGCGCAGCGCAGCGGGCAAACGGCGTTCCGCAGTTTGAACTCTGAACTTAAAAAACATTGCCTGATTTCGAGTTTTCCACAGGTGGAAAACTTATTTCCGCCGCCGATTTTTAATTTTCGACGTGAAAATAAGCTATGATAATTTTCTGATAAACCGGAATAAATATGAACATCGAAAAATTTCTCGTGCCGGAAGGCAAAAAGCTCAATTTGAAAAATCATCCGACCGATTTTACGGGCGATTACAGGGATAAACGCCAAGCCGTCGAAGACTTGCGGAAAAACGTCGAGCGTCTGAGAGAACTTCAGGATGTGCTTTACGCGCAGAACAATCACGCGCTGCTGATAATGTTTCAGGCGATGGACGCGGCGGGCAAAGACGGCGCAATCAAGCACGTGATGTCGGGCTTGAATCCGCAGGGTTGTGAAGTTACGTCGTTCAAACAGCCGTCGGCGGAAGAAATTGACCACGATTTTCTGTGGCGTTCGATGAAGCGCGTTCCCGAACGCGGGCGCATCGGAGTTTTCAATCGCTCGTATTACGAGGACGTTCTCATCGTGCGCGTTCACCCGGAAATTCTGCGGCTTTCGCAGATGCCGGAAAATTTGGAAAACGACAAAAACATCTGGAAAAAACGCTTTGAGCAGATTCGCAATTTCGAGAATTATCTGACGGAAAACGGCGTTCACGTTTTGAAGTTTTTTCTTAACGTCTCCAAAGAAGAGCAAAGAAACCGTTTTCTATCGAGAATCGAAACGCCGGAAAAGAACTGGAAATTTTCGCCGACCGACGCGAGGGAAAGAAGATTTTGGGACGGTTATATGCGGGCTTACACCGACGCGATGCAGAACACCAGCACGAAAAACGCGCCCTGGCATATCATTCCGGCGGACAAAAAATGGTTCACGCGCGTCGCCGTTTCGGAAATTATTATCAAGAAAATGGAATCGCTCGATTTACAGTATCCGACCATCAGCGAAGCGCAGCGGCAGAGTCTTTTAGAAGCAAAAGAGATTTTGGAAAATGAGGGATAAAATTAGTGTAGCGAGCGGTAGCAAGCCGATTGACCACAAACAATGTGGTCAATCGGCTTGCTTATCGCTCGCTACACTAATCGTTGACTTGTTCAGACTGCGCTCAAAATAATAATTTCGCTGCGGCGTTTGGCGAAATCGAGAAACCTTTCGATGTCGCGTTCGACTTTTTCTTCGGTCAAAAACTGGTTGAGTTCCCTGCGCTTTTCGTCGAGCGGCGGCATCAGCAAGCCGGGATTCAGGCGGCGAAATTCCGGCACATAAACATCGCGGTAGTATTTTGCTTCGTCTTCGGGCGTGATGACGACGAACGAGCGGAAACGGAAATCTAAGTATTTTTCAATCGAAACTCGCTGCGCCATCATTCGCTCGAAATTTTCGTCCTTCACCGAATCGAAGCCGACGATTCGCAAGCGTTTTTCAAATTCGGCGGTTGATGGAAACTGCGCCAAAACGCGCTTGATTTCCGCATCAATCTCGTCCTGCGTCGGCTCGGCTCGCGGCACTCTTTCGGCTTCCAGAGCAAATAAACGCTGATTGATGAGAAGTTGCAAAGCGCGATTCAAGTCTTCCGAACTCGGCGGATTGAGCGGCACGTCCGGCTGTAAAGCGAGCGACCAGAGCAAATCCGAGTAAGTGATGAGTTCCGGGTCGCCCGCGCCGTCGCCGATGGTCGCCACCGTTTTATCTACGACCGTCTGCGCTTTCGCCGACGATGCGAACACGACGAACATCAAAAAAATCAGACCGCAACCGGCGAAAACTTTCGTCATTCGGGAGTTTTTAATTTCCATATAAATCCTTTTGATTTTTGTTCACAATCAAAAATCTGTCAAATATCACAATCCAAATAGAATGTTAAAACTATTGACAAAATGTTAAAAATCCTTTTTAATTAGATAGAAAGTTTTTAACTTTCTCACGTCCGAAATTCCATCCAACCTCTCTGATGATGAAACCTTGAAAGAGTTTGTCGGAAGGCAGTCAAAATAAACTTATAATGTTAGCCCCAAAACGAGCCAAACGCGAGACAGAATCGTTTTCCGCCCCACGGGAAAGTGCGGATTCTTCGCGCGAATTGAAATTCATCACCGAACTCGGACGCAGTTTGCTGTTCACGGTGCATCCGAAAAAGGTCGCGGGGCGCGTCGCGGAAGCGATTCGGAAGGAAACCTCGGCGGAAGTCTGCGCGATCATCGTCGAACTCGAACAAATCGGGCTGGTCAGTTCCGTCTTTACTTCCGAAGGCGGCGAAGCGCATTCAAATTTCTTGAACAAAAATCGTTTTCAGCATTGGCTGGAAGTTTTGCCGCCCCAAGTTTCCTACTTGAGAGACGACGAAAAGGAATTTCTGCTCGACAAAAACTCTCACGATTGTGAATACATTTCGCCGCTGCACATCAACGGCGAAGTCAAAGGCGCGATTGTCGTCGGCTTCAAATATAAAAAAGACTGCACCGAAAAGGCGCAGCGATTGATTGACGCGGCGGCGCAGATGGCGGCGATGTCCATCAATCTTTCGGCGCATTATGAGGCGACCATCGGCGTTTCAATCAATCAGGCACGCGAAGCAGACCGCCGTTTTACCGAAGCGGTTTTGGACGCGCTCCCCGTTTCGATTTACGTCATTGACCGCAATTATCGGATTGTAATGTGGAATCGGCATCGGGAAATCGGCGTTCAAGGGATTCCGCGCGATTCGGTTATCGGGCGCGACGTTTTTGAAGTTCTCGCCAAACAACCGAGCGGCAGATTGCGGCAGGAATTTGAACGCGCTTTTCGCACCGGAAAAATCGAACGACTCGAACAGCGGACGGTTGACGAAAACGGCGCAACCAAGCATTGGATGGTCAGCAAAGTTCCGATGCGCGACAAGGAAAGCGGCGAAATCACGCACGTTATCACGGTCGGCGAAGACGTTACGATGCGCGTCGAAGCGATTCACGCCGCCGGACGCGCCGAAAAACTCGCCGCCGTCGGCAGACTTGCGGCGGGCGTGGTTCACGAAATAAATAATCCGCTGGCGACGATTTCCGCCTGCGCCGAATCGCTGGAAACGCGCGTCGAAGAAGGCGTTTTCGGTACGTCGCCCGACGTTGACGATTTGCAGGAATACCTCGGACTCATCCGCAGCGAAGCCTTTCGATGTAAATCAATCACCAACAACC
>JAJAYR010000545.1 GCA_026786155.1 Pyrinomonadaceae bacterium | reverse complement strand
CTACGAACGCCAGTTGCGGAAGCGTCGCCAAGCCAGCACAAGCCCTGTATAAACGAGAATCGCGCCGCCGAGACAGGCGAGAAAACCGATAAGCTGCCCGATAAACCCGCCGGTTTCGCCCGTGTGCGTGAAGCGAAACCACGAACGCAGTTGGCGGGCGGAATTTTGTTCGCCGTAAGATTCCCATTTAGAAACTTCCGCCGTTTTTGCATCAATCGTCAGAGTCGAACGTCCGAAAATGTTCCAGTAAATTCCTTCGTCAATCGTGAAAATTGCCGCGTCTTTGGTAATCGGAAGACGCAGGGAAATTGTTTTCCAATTCGTCTGAATTATGGCTTTCGTCCAAACCGCGTCGAGATTTTCCGGCACGATAAAAGGTTGTTCGGCTTGTTGATTCGGCGCGTTCGGCAGTGCTTGCTGCTGTTGCGGTGTTTCATTGCCCGTCAGCGTGTAAAGCAGATTTCCCGCCCATTGATACGAAATAACGGTTGCCGTCAAAGTCAGAATAATCAGGATGAGCGATGACCAGAAACCGATGACCGTGTGCCAGTTAAAATCACGCGCTCTGCCTTTGACTTTCCGGCGAAAAACCATTGCGGCGCGAAGATGTCGCCAACTCAAGCGGCGCGGAAACCAGATGAAAATTCCCGAAATTGCCAGAAACAAAAACATCAGATTCGACGCGCCGGTAATCGCTTTGCCGATTGGTCGCCCGTCGCCCGAAAGCGCAATCCAGCGGTGCAAATCCGTCATCGCGCGAAAAAATCCGCGCACGCCGGTCGCGCCTTCGCCGATAATTTCGCCCGTGTATGGATTGACGAAAAGTTGTCCTTCGCGTCCGAGAGCGATGTGCCAGGCGGCGTTTGATTCGTTCGGCAGAGTGATGTTTGAAGGTTTGGCTTCGGGTTTGGCAGCGCGGACTTTGCTCAAAATTTCCGTCACGGAAAGATGTGGCGTTTTTTCAGTCGGCGCGGCGACACGGCGCATTTCGCGCTCGGCAAATTCGACGATGTTTTTTTCAAACGAAAGCAACGCGCCCGTGACGCACATTATAAAAATCACGATTCCGGCAATCACGCCGGAACATAAGTGAAGCCAGAATAAAATTTTGCGAAATGATTTCATAAATCTATGGACTGGAGCGCAAGCGTCCCGCTTGCAAACGTCGCTGATAAGCGGCGTAGAAATCGTAATTTATTAAAGCCTTAGCTGCCAACGGCTTTTTCGCGCTATCACGCTCATTGCAAGCAAGATGCTTGCGCTCCAGTCTTTTTTACTTAAAAATTAAACGTCGTGCGAAAAGTCATCGTGCGCGGCGCCAGCGTCAAATCGGATTTTTGATTCGCCGCGCTCAAATTAATTTCGCGCTCGAACATCGCAAATCCTTCTTTTTCGACGGTCAGACGATATTTTCCGAACGCCAATTCGCCGAACGAAAAATTGCCGTTCGCGTCCGAAACGATTTCCCGTTTCGCGCCTTTTTCATCGCGCAAAACAAGTTTGGCTTCGGGAATAATTGCTTCATTTTCGTCGGTTACAATGCCCTGCAAAACGCCCGTCGAAGTTTGCGCCGCCGCCGGAACGACGAAAAATAAAGCGGCGAAAAAGAGACTCAATCCGAAATTGAATGACGAGAAAAGTCTTTTTGATATGGTCATAAAATAGAAATCCTCCAATAGTTTTAATCGTTGGATTTATTAGCGGATTGCCGGTAATTCGGTCGGGTAATTTCCGAAAAAAGCAGATTATCAAACGGCACGAGCAAACACAGCCGTCAATAAAAGTGTATTTTTTGGAATTAGAATCAGAAGCGTGATAGGATAAACCTCGCACGCTATCCGCCAATAGAAATCCGAAAGTCTAGCGTATAGTTCGTGTTTTCGCCTTCAGTATCTGAACATACTGAAGGCTACTTTTTAGTTCTAAAGTTGAAATTGAAAATCGTTTTCAATAAACTCGAATTCTAAAGTAAGAATTTAGGGTTGTCAATTCTCACAATGAATTACTTTTGAAATCTGCCGTTTTGTCGGCGGATAAAACTGAAAAGAATATTTAAATTTCAGCCGTGTTATTGAGCCTAAATAGTCTGTCATCTAAATTTTTTAATAATTTGCCATTTCAAATTTGAGATTTCAAATTGTTACATCAAAGGCAAAAATATCAAATACCGCCCGCGAAAAAGGTTATAAAATTTAGATGACAGACTACTAAATGAATTCGACAAAGTATCCCATTTGAGATTTTAACCGCTTATACTGCTCTCGATTATTCAAAAAACTGTTGGAAATCACTATGAAAAAACGCAAAGCTGCGCCTTCGATTCCCGTCATAAAATCAACCGAAACCGACAATTCGCTCTCAAAGCAATCCGCGCGGAATGAAGTTGTGCCGTTTGACAGCAGCAACGGATGGACGGACAACCGCATTATGACGGTTGCCCGCGAGCGATGGCGACGACTCGATTGGTCGCTGGTCTGGATGATTCTGGCGGTCAAAGCAGTAATTTTGGTATTCGGCGTGCAGAGTTATCTGACGTGGATGAACAAGCCGATTGAAAAATGGTATGGCTGGCTGGAGATTTGGAATCGCTGGGATTCTCTGCGGCACATCCGCCTCGCGCAGATAGGTTACGCGGGTGTCGGTTCTGACAGAGCCGACCTCATCGGTTTTCCGCTGCATCCGTGGCTGGTGCGGCTGTTTGCTGTGATTTTTCAGGATTATCTGGTCAGCGGGTTCGTCGTTTCGGGTTTGGCGTTGATTGTCGCCGGATTGCTGCTGCACAAATTGGTGCTGGCGGATTTTTCCGATTCGGTGGCGCGAAACTCCGTCTGGTTTATGTTGATTTTTCCGACCGCCTACTTTCTGCACATCAACTACAACGAAAGTTTGTTTATCGCTTTGACGGTCGGCTGTTTTCTGGCGGCGCGTCAGGGAAATTGGTGGCTCGCCGGAATTCTCGGCATATTCGTGTGCTTAACGCGCCTCAACGGTCTGGTTATTTTTCCGGCTTTGCTGATGGAAGTGTTTTTGCAGTATCGGACATCGCGCCGTTGGAATTGGGAATGGCTGTGGATTTTAATCGCTCCTTTGGGTTTCGGCGGCTACTTGCTGGTTAATCAATACGCCGCCGGCGATGCCTTCGCTTTTATGGCTATCGGCAGAGAAAATTTCCAAAAATCTTTGAGTGCGCCGTGGAACGGCATCGGCGGAGTTTATAATCTGATGTGGAGTCCAGAAATAACGCTCGCGCAGATGAGCGGCGTGCAGGAATTCGTGTTTATCGTATTGGGCGCGGTTGCCACCGTCGCCTGCGGATTCCTGCTGCGCCCGTCTTACACGATTTGGATGGCGGGCAACTGGTTGCTCTTCGCCAGCAGCGGTTTTATTCTCAGCGTTCCGCGCTACACGCTGGTGATGTTTCCGATTTTCATCCTCTTCGCCCGGCTCGCCGAACGGCGTTTCTGGCACAGCGTGATTACCGTCTGGTCGCTTTTATTTCTAGCGTTCTTCATAACCAAATTCGTGCAGGGGCATTGGGCATTTTAGAGTTGAAGAAATAACTCTCAAAAAGAGGATTCTATTTTGTAAAATCAAACCCAGTGTTTCAAGTTTTATGCTCGATGAGTTTTCAGTCGGTTTTACTTCGGAATAGATACGAGATGACAGATGATAACCGATAGATTGGAGAGTATTTTAGCTGTCATCTATTATCTTTCATCTCGCATCTATTCCGAATCGTTTCGTCCGGCAGCATTAATTATGAAACACCACCAAATCAAAAAGGCGAGATTTTCACTCGCGCCTTTTTCCATCTTAATCGTAATATTCAAGTCCGAGATGCGTTATCAAATCTTCACCCTTCAAATGCCGCAGAGTATTTTTCAGCTTCATCAGTTGAATAAAAATATCGTGTTCGGGATAAAGTCCGGGCGCGGTTTGCGGGGCTTTGAAATAGAACGAAAGCCATTCCTGAATGCCCTTCATTTTCGCCCTTTGCGCCAAATCCATAAACAACGCCAAATCCAGACAAAGCGGCGCGGCGAGAATCGAATCGCGGCACATAAAATCAATTTTTATCTGCATTTTGTAGCCGAGCCAGCCGAAAATATCAATCGCGTCCCAGCCTTCCTTGTTGTCGCCGCGCGGCGGATAATAGTTGATGCGAACGACGTGCGAAAAATCTTTATACAAATCGGGATAAACGTCCGGCTGCAAAATATGTTCGAGAACCGATAATTTACTTTCCTCTTTTGTTTTGAAAGATTCCGGGTCGTCCAAAACTTCGCCGTCGCGGTTGCCCAAAATGTTGGTCGAATACCAACCTTCAAGCCCCAGCATTCTCGATTTCAAGCCGGGCGCGATGATGGTTTTCATAAACGTCTGTCCGGTTTTGAAATCCTTGCCGCAAATCGGAACGCCGTTTTGTTCGGCTAATTTCGTCAAAGCGGGAATGTCAACCGTCAGATTCGGTGCGCCGTTGGCGAACGGAACGCCCGATTTTATTGCCGCGTAAGCGTAAATCATCGAAGGCGCGATGCCCGCGTCGTCGTCATACAAACCTTTTTCAAACGCTTCGATGGTTTGGTGAACATCGCCGATTTCGAGAAAAATTTCGGTCGAAGCCGCCCAGACGATGACCAATCTATCGCAGCCTTTTTCGGCTTTGAAATCGGCGATGTCTTTAATGATTTGCTCGGCAAGCTCCATTTTATTCTTGCCGTTTTTGACGTTCGTGCCGTTTAATCTTTTAACGTAATTCTGCGAAAAGACGGCTTCCATCGGTTTCAGCGAATCGAGTTGCTCGCGCAAATCTTCGACTAAAGATTTCTCCAAAACTCCGGCGTGCAGCGCGGCTTCATATGCCGAATCCGCGAAAATATCCCACGCCCCGAACACGATGTCGTCCAAACCCGCGAGCGGCACGAAATCCTTTATTTTCGGACAATTATTGTCCGTCCGTTTGCCGAGCCGAATCGTTCCCATCTGCGTCAAAGAGCCGATTGGTTTAGCATTCCCTTTCCGAATCGCTTCCACGCCCGCGACAAATGTCGTGCTGACCGCGCCGAGACCGACGAGTAAAATACCGAGTTTGCCGCTGGCGGGCGCAATTTCCACACCTTTTTCTGTCATTAATTATCTCCAGTAAGTAAAAGAGAAATGATAACTTTACAAAAATGTTAAGGCAAACGCGGAGGTTTTATTTGAGACGACTTTCAAGCACGGTGTTCGTTTGATTCCGCCGAAATTCGTGAAGTTTTTCTCTCAATTCAGGACGCGAATTAGCCAAAATCGAAATCGCCAAAAGCGCAGCGTTTTTCGCGCCCGCGTCGCCGATTGCCAGAGTTCCAACGGGAATTCCGGCGGGCATCTGAACGATTGAAAGGAGCGAATCCATTCCCGATAACACTTTGCTCTGAACAGGAACGCCCAACACCGGCAAAACCGTCTGCGCCGCGCACATTCCCGGCAAATGCGCCGCGCCGCCCGCGCCCGCAATGATGATTTCGATGCCGCGAGATTCGGCGGTTTTGGCAAATTCAAAAAGCAAATCCGGCGTGCGATGCGCGGAAACGACCTGGCATTCGTGCGGAACGTCGAAATCATTCAAAATGTCCGAAGCGTTTCTCATCGTTTCCCAATCGGATGCGCTGCCCATAATTATCGAAACGATTGGTTTTTGGTCTTTGGTTTTTGGTTTTTGATTTTTGGTCTTCATTTTTGCGTTTTGAGCCAATCTTCAAAAGCGAATAAAATTTTCGACTGCGTTTCCGTGCGGCTGCGATTGAGAAAATCCGTCAGAAGTTCGGCGGTCAAAACCGGCAATGCCGCGCTTCGTTCTTCGGTGATGTATTTGCCGTTTTCGAGATGGTGAATTTCGAGTTTTCGCCCGTCATAACGCCAGATTTCCGAAACGCCGAGCGCGGCGTAGATCGGAAATTTATACAAAGATTCGTGATGCAAATCAATCTCGACGGCGACATCCGGCGCGGGGTCAACGCTGAAATCGAGGTTGATGCGATTGCCGATTTGCGCGGCGGTTTGAATATAAAAACAAGCGTCCGGTTCAGTTCCTTTCTCAAGGCGCGATTTTTTAATGGTCGCCGAACCGAAAAAACCGATTTCAATTCGCCGGAAAACGCTCAACAAAGAAATAAGGCGAATAACCGTTTGCGCGTAACTTTCGTGTTCTGCCGAGAGCGTCATAATTTGTAATGTTCCTCCGTCGTAAGAAATTCGCAGTCCGCTAGCTTCGCCAACGGCTTCGAGCAAATTTTCGTAATCCTTCCAGGTTTGTTCGTGAACGGTTAAGTGAGAATCCGGCGGCAGTTTTTCGATGAGTTCGCGCAAAGATTCCTGTTCGCTTTTTTCGGCGGAAAACGGCGGCGGCAATCGCGGGGACATAGAAATTTCTTGTAAATTCGGCATCGTTTTTGACCTCGCCTTTAGCATAAACGAAAAAAGATGAGAGACAAAATTATCTCTCAT
>JAJAYR010000544.1 GCA_026786155.1 Pyrinomonadaceae bacterium | reverse complement strand
TAAAACTGGGTTCTCGCTTCACGCCGTTCGGTGTCGGCTTTTTCAAAATTATCACGCGCCACGATGAAATTATCGGCGCGAAAAGCCTTCAAACCTTCATCAAATTTCGCCGCGTCAATGGCGTAAGTTCCGATGGCAACCTGCGTTTTCGTCGTTACATTTTCAATCGTCGTCTGCGCCTTCGCCGGAAGTTCGTCCAAAGATTTGGGTTCGGCGGCGTAAAGCCACGCGATAAAAATCGCGTAGAACGCCGCGATAAAAATGCCTGCAATTTGAATATATTTTTCGTTCATTGCTATAATCGGTTTTACATCGTTCAAGAATACACTTTTTAAGAATGATTTTTCTATCAAAAAGGATTGTCGAAAAATTCATTTGCAAAATAAGATAATGAAAAATTTGATAACGGAGATAATTTTATGAAAAAATTTTTAGGTTTAATGATTTTAGGAATGGCTTCGGCGAGCGTCGGTTTGGCGCAGGAAACGATGAAGCCGACGGAATCCAAAATGCAGATGGAAGGAAAGGCGGAAATGAAGCCGTCTTCAGACGATAAAACGTCGAAATTCGACGCGGACGGGAAAATCAAACGCGGCGCGGCAATCGGCACGGCGAAGAAAGTTTCGCTGGCAAAGGCGATGAAAAATCCCGGTAAATACAGCGGCAAACTGATTTTGGTCGAAGGCGTGATTGTTCGTTCGTGCAAAATGGAAGGCTGCTGGATGGAACTTGCGCCGAAGAAGGACGCATCCGCCGTTCGCATCAAAATGAAAGACCACGCCTTTTTCGTCCCGCTCGACGCGGCGGGATTGAACGCGAAAGTCGAAGGCGTGATGTCGGTCAAAACTTTGACCAAAGCCGAAGTTGACCATTTGATGAACGATGACGGCGCGAAATTTGACAAAATCAACGCGGACGGCACAGTTACGGAAGTTTCGTTTGAAGCGACCGGCGTTGAGTTGACAAAGAATTAAAGAACCGGAACGCCGTCATCCTGACGGCAATGAACGCGGAAGCGTTCGATATTCATTATCAATCAACATTAATTTTTATTAACGCGAATTAGATTGCTTTCGCAATCTTTGCCGTCAAGATGACGGCGTTCCATTAAAAAAGGTGAGCGATATGAAATCGCTCACCTTTTTATTTTTGTCTATTGAATTAAATTATCTCGATGGAACTTTGATTTCGCGTCCGGCGGGCAGAATCGAAGTCGGCAGCAAGCCGTTATATTTGGCAAGTTCGACCGCCGAAACGCCTTCGCGGGCGGCGAGTTTCGTTACCGTGTCGCCGGATTTGGCTTTGACGACGCGAACGCCGACCGGCGTAACCATCGAAGTCGAGCGCGTGTAATCCTGGGTTTGCACTTTATTTTTCTGCGGCACGACTACTTTTCCCGTCGGCGTTGTTTTGCCGCTGTTCGCCGCCTGCAATTCTTCGACTGAAACGCCGGTGCGGTTGGCAAGGTTTTGCCAGTTTTCGCCCGCCGCCGTTTTCGTAATGCTCGCCGTATTCAAATTCGCTTTCGGAAACTTTCTGAAAACCGCGACGACTTCGTTTGCCTTGCCGGGCGGAATGCGAATGATATACGGTTCGGGCGGCGACATATTCGTGCGAAGTTCGGGATTCAAATATCGCAGATATTCGACCGTCGTGTCCGAAGCCTGTGCCAGCAGACTTAAATTAGTCGAAGCCGGAACGCGAATCTGGTCATACATCAATTGCGGCGCGGGTCGGACGTGTCCGAAGCCGTATTGATTCGGATTGTTGGCGATTAAAATCGTCGCCAGAATGTTCGGGACGTAATTGCGCGTTTCCTTCGGCAGATACGGATAAGCGACCCAGAAATTGGCGACACCGGCGCGGCGAATGGCGCGGTCAACATTGCCTTCGCCCGAATTATACGCCGCCATCGCCAGTTCCCAATTGCCGCCGTAACGGTTGGCAAGGAATTTCAAATACTGCGCCGAAGCCTTCGTCGCGCCTTCAAAACTGTTGCGTTCGTCAACGTGCGCCGTTTTGCGAAGTCCGAAACGTGCGCCTGTTCCCGGAATAAACTGCCACAAACCGGAAGCCGAAGCCCACGACATCGCCTGCGGTTTCCACGCGCTTTCGACTTGTCCGAGCCACGCCACGTTTTCGGGAATTCCCTGTTCGCGGAAAATCCGGCGAGCCATTCGCATAAACATTCCCGAACGATAAAGTCCGGTTTCCATCGTCCCGCGTCCGCGTCCCTGATAATAGTTGACGAACTGCTGAATCATCGGATGAACTTGAAAGGTGAATCCGAGCGATTTGTTCGACACCGCGTATTGAATATATTGATACTGCTGCTGCGCGATTGGATTATTTTCGATTTGCTTTTCGTCCGGCGTTAATTCGAGTTTGGCTAGTTCGTCGAGCGGCGAAACTTCAAATTTCTGTTCGTTAAAGCCCTGCGTCGGCGCGTTTGCCGCGACCGTCGAAGTTGACGTGATTAAATTGTTTGCCGGAGCGGTTTCAGTCGGCGCGGTCAAGACGAGTTTCGCCACCGCGTCCGCCAATTTATAATCGTTTTCGTTCCAACTCCAATTACAAGTCGCCGACAGACTGCGAATCTGCGGCGGCTGCGCGTTGGACGGAAATTCGATGCGATAAATCGTTTCAATCAATTGATTGTAGCAATTTTGCAGTTTCGGATTGCGGCTGACATTGACACCCGACATCAGGAAAGTTTCAACCGATTTGTTGAAATCTTCACCGGCTTGCGGGCGGCGATTGTCCTGCATATTGAGCAAACCTTGCTTAAAAGAAACTCCGGCTTTGAAAGTCAAATCATTGACTTTCTTTTCGGCTTCGATTGTTTCCGGCGTTTTAGCATCATTTCTGCCGCTCGCCACCGAATCGGTTACTTGCCCGAAAGCGAAGGAATGCGAGATAAAAAATATAAATGCGGTTATACTAAAAACCTTTAAAAGGTATGTTTTCATTAAGTTCGTCTATACTCCTCGATAGATTTCAGGGTTAGGGCGAATCGTCAAAACGACCTAAATAATAAAAATGCGTTAAAATTCTAACGCCCGTCGTCAGAAAAAGTTTCCTAAATTGTCCCTTGATTAAATTTTCCGAAACGGAAAACCCGTATAAAATAACACATTGCGCCGATTAAGGCAAAAATCCGTAATTTAAATGAAGCCTGAGCATAACTCAGCAGGTGTTCAATTAAGATTTAACGATTCGGAATAGATGAAAGATGAGAGATGATAACTGATAGATTCGGACGCGGTTTTATCTCTCATCTCTTATCTTTCACCTATCATCTATTCCGAATCGTTTTTCAATTTCGCTCAACCCTTCATTTAATTATTTCGCCGTTCGCGCTTTCGCTTTTTCGGTCGGCTTTTTCTCCAGCGATTTTTCCTGAACCTTTTCCTGTAACGCGACGCGAAAAACCTCGCGCACGTTCTCTACGAATATAAATGTCAAATCCTCCAAAACTTCCTGAGGCATATCTTCCAAATCGCGCCGGTTCGGTGCGGGTAAAATCACGGTTTTGATGTGCGCCCGCCGCGCCGCTAATAGTTTTTCTTTGACTCCGCCGACCGGCAGGACGTTGCCCCGTAAAGTGATTTCGCCCGTCATTGCTACGTCTTTCTTGACCGCCCGCTGCGATAACACCGACACAATCGCCGTCGCCAGCGTGATTCCGGCGGAAGGTCCGTCCTTCGGAATCGCGCCTTCGGGCAGATGAATATGAATGTCGTATTTTTCAAAAGCGTCTTCTTCGATGCCGAGTTCGACGGCTCTGGCTTTGGCGTATGAAAACGCCGCCTGCGCCGATTCCTGCATCACTTCGCCGAGTTGTCCGGTTAAAGTCAGTTTGCCTTTGCC
>JAJAYR010000543.1 GCA_026786155.1 Pyrinomonadaceae bacterium | reverse complement strand
GATTGCCGACAGATTTTTGCCGCCGAAATAAACTTTCTGCGTCGCCTTTTGAAAATCGGCGGCGACGGCGAGTTTATAATTATCCATATATTTCTGCGGGTTTCTCGCCACCAGCGGAAACCAGGTGCTTTGAATCTGCACCATTATCCGATGACCTTTTTTGAATGTATGGAGAATGCCGGGCATCGTGTAATTTAGTTTCGTCGCTTGATTCGGCATTAAAGGTTCGGGTTTTTCAAATGAATTTCTAAACCGCGCGGGCATCGGTTCGCCGCGCAAAAGCATTTGATAGCCGCCCGGCTCAAACACGCTGAAAGCCGACGTTTCCGGCGGTTTGATTCGTTCGGGTTGACCGTTCGGCAGTTTGTTGCCGGTTTCCGGGTATCTGTAATCATCCGGGAAAACGTCAATCAATTTGACGACGAAATCCGAATCCGTGCCGCTCGACGAAATGAATAACGCCGGTTTAATGTCGCCCGCGACCGTTACGTCTGCGGTCAGCGGCGCGGTTTGATAAACCAAAACGTCAGGGCGCGTCGAGGCAAATCTTTGGTCTTCGGTCATAAAATCGCGCGGATAATTTGACGTGATTTTCTGCGTATAAGGAACGGGTTTTGACGGGTCGGAAACGTATTCGTTAAAGCCGTCCGCCGTTTTCGGTATTTCAAATGACAATCCGCCGTCCGCCATCAGATAAAGCGCGGTGTCCGTGCCGTTCGTCGGGTTATAATCGGAAAATTCCCGCCATTGGTTCGCGCCCGTGTCGAACAGATTGACTTCCTTAATCTGCGCGATGTCGCCTTTGTCTTTCAAAAATTTATTGAAAAAGGGAAGTTCGATTTTCGATTGATAATAACGCGCGGTTTTCTCGCCGAAATACGCCGTGCCGAGCCAATCGCCGTCGCCGCGTTCCCAGCCGCCGTGAAACCACGGTCCGACGACCAGAACATTATAAATTCCCGGATTCTGCCGTTCGATATGCTGGTAAGTTTCGAGTGCGCCGTATAAATCTTCGTTGTCATACCAGCCGCCGACGGTCATCACCGCCGTTTTGATATTTTTGAGTTTCGGCAGAATGTTACGGTCTTTCCAATACTGGTCATAATTCGGATGCGCCATCATTTCGTCCCAAAACTTGATGCGAATGCCCAAACTCTGCTCATAGCTGTCAGCGGTTTCCTTCAGCCCGCCGAGCGATTTGAAATAATCGTAGCCGTCTTCGGTGTCGCGTCCCGTCCATTTCTTTAAATACTCGCCGTTATTAACCGGAGTCGGACGCGGCTGTCCGAAGGATGTAAAGAACGAATAATTTTGCGCCAAGAACAACGCGCCGTTGTGGTGCATATCGTCGCCGTGAAACCAGTCGGAAACCGGAGCCTGCGGCGACGCGGCTTTAATCGCCGGATGCGAATCAATAATGCCCGCCGACGTATAAAATCCCGGATACGAAATGCCATACATTCCGACGCGCCCGTTGTGGTTCGGGACGTTTTTAATCAGCCACTCGACCGTATCGAAAGTGTCGGTTGATTCGTCAATTTTCGTCTTGTCGGTATTGGCGATGTCCGGGCGCACGTCCATAAATTCGCCTTCCGACATCCAGCGTCCGCGCACGTCCTGATAAACGAAAATATAATTTTCACGCGCAAAAAGTTCGTTCGGACCCAAAGATGTTTTAAATTTGTCCGCGCCGTAAGGCGAAACCGTGTAAGGTGTGCGGTTGAACAGCAGCGGATATTTTTCCGCCTTCGCCTTCGGTTCATAAATCGAAGTAAAAAGTTTCACGCCGTCGCGCATCGGAATCAAAACCTCGCGCTTCGTATAATTATCCGTAATATATTTGGCGAGTTCGGTCTGCATCTGCGCCGCTTGCGCGAACGCGGCGACGTTTCCGAAAACGACGAGCGAAAAGACGAATAACAGTTTATTCAGACGATTAAGTTTCATATTTTCTCCGTAAAATAAAAAAGGCTTGATTGCTCAAGCCTTATTATCAATGACGAATTACGAATTATCAATGACGAACGCGGCGGACATTTATTCCGTTTGAAATTCGTCATTTGAAATTCGTAATTTTATGGTGTCGGCGGTTTCGGTTTCGGTGCTTTTTCGATGTGCGAAGCCGACAGCCACGCGGCGAGTTTGCCGACGTTGGCGTTATATTTATTTTTGACCACGCCTTCCAGAATCCTTCGCGCAATCATTCCGCGCCCGACTGCTTCGCCGATTTCCGCCGTTCCCGCGACCTGCTGGTCAATCATCGAACCGCCCGGAGCTATCGAATTTTCAAAGTCGGTAATGTCCGTCTGCAAGTCGGCGCGGAAGTTTTTGCCGAGTCCGTAAGTTTGAAAATCGGCATCATACGCCGCCGCGCCGTCATAGAAAGCGCGGGCGGCTGCCAGCACATTCTGATCGCTCTTCGAGCGCGGCAGCCGAAATTTGGCATCAATCCCGTCGAATTGATATTCCATCGAACGCGCCGTCCGCGTGATTTCCATCATCGCCTCGCGCAGATTCTCACGCGCCGTATCCTTCGTTACCGTGTCCTGCCGCGAACCGCCCGAACCGGCTGACTGGTCGGCGGCAAACACATCGAGTTCCCCGACAACCGCCGCGACGACGGCAAACTGCGTCGCCCCGCCCCTGCCCGCCGGAAAATCCGCCGCATTGTCCGTGCTGAACTGCCGCACCCGGATAAACATTTCATAACGCCTTCTTTCATTAGCATCCATCGTATTTTTTCTCCTGTATCGTGATTTTTATTTTATAAAACCGAATTGTTTCCTGTTATAACTGATGTTACGCAAAAATGCGGCTCTTCCGCCCATCGGCGGGCAAAGCCCGAAAAAACATTCGCTGCGTAACATCAGGTATAAATTAAATTTGCACAATTACTTATGAGCAAATTACATCTGTTATGAGCAAATTACGTCCGTTATGAGTCGAAAAAGCGTGTTATCCGCCGCTTTGAGTCTGTTATGACGAAAAAAAGCGTGTTATGAAGAAAAATCAGTCTGTTATGACCAAGTTTCGTCTGTTATGAGCAATCTGATGTCTGTTATGAGCAAATTTCGTCTGTTATGCTCGATTTGAGTCTGTTATGAACGATTTGAAGTCTGTTATGAACAAGTTTCGCCTGTTACAAACAAAATTCGTTCGTTACAAACCAATCAACCTTCAAACAAACTCGTCTGATTGTCAACCTTCGTCTTGTTTGCCCGTTTGGTAACTTCTTCCATCAGCGGCAGATTCATCTTAACGCCGTCTAAGATTTTTTGATAAGAAACAGTAACTCTTTATTTTTATCTTCTATCTCGCGCACCCAATCGTTTGTCCAGCGCATTCCGCCCATTACGTTGCGTTTGTAATCAACTTCGACGACTTCGATCAGTCGTCCGGCTTTGGCGATTGAATGATTAAGTTCTTCGGCGGTCGCTCTGCCGTCGGTGCTGTATGACAAAATAACGTGCGCCGCGTTGGTTTGTTTCAGCAGACGTTCGATGGCTTCGACGGCGATGAATCTGCCCGCGTCGTTTCGGCGAAACTCTTCAAACTCGGACGGACTTATTTTGTCGGACGAATCAATGCGACGCTTCACCTTGCCGAATAACTGCGGCTTGTCGAATAGAACAATCGAAGTCCAGACGTGATAATAAGCCGAGTAGCGCACACGCGACGGCGGCATCTTTTCGTTGTTCGAGCCGTAAGGCGGGTCGTAATAAGCCAAATCGGTTTCAACTTTCGGCAGCGTGTCGAATATGTCACCGCGATGGACTTCATTGTT
>JAJAYR010000542.1 GCA_026786155.1 Pyrinomonadaceae bacterium | reverse complement strand
GTCTGAATACGAGCCAGCCGCATCTCGGCGCGTTAGTTATGGCGTCAAATTTGAAATAACAAGAAGCCAAATGCAGCAAATAAATTTTTTGTGGGCGGCTTCGCGGTTCATTCCATTAACTGTGCGTAACTTCCGAGTTTATTCGACGCAGATATTTAAAAGGCTTTGCCCAGACTGTTGATAAAACTACCCGTTTGCCCGTCCGGAGTAAAATAAAGCGCACCATCTTCAAAATTGTCTATAAAGTAGTCGGGACAAAAAAACTCGAATATATCCTCGACCCACTGTTCTGTTTTTCCGGCAATTACTTGGCAATCCGTCGCTTTAGCCAACGCGCCGCAAAAGTCGAAGCCGGCACCGACATCACAAGCCACCAACCAAATTTTTCCGATGGCGTTTTTGCCTCTAAATTTATAAAAATGCTGGATGCCCTCTTTGCCGAAACCTTTATTTTTGCCGCCGACCGCCAAAAAGCCGTTCTTGCCGTGACAATTGATGACCACGTTTTCCAGGCGTTGATTAGCCGAATTTCGTATCGCCCAATCAATCCAATAAACCACATCGTTGACGGCTGCGTTTTTGGGCATCAGCCAGGTAGTCTGCATTTTGTATCTGTAACCGGGAACGTCGTGCGAATGCAGCGCCAACGCCGGTTGTTTTAATCTAATCATAATTTTATTAAAGATAATCTAAATTTAATTTTCGCTCCGTTATTTAAGAATGCGGAATGCGGACGAAAAAACTATCATCAAACTAAATTATTTTTTTGGAAGGCTGAAAATCATCGCTTTTGAAACTGGATTGGTGGAGTATGGACGATTTAATCATCATCGAAAACATCGGCGCGACAGTTGTTTTACGCTTTAACCGACCGCAGATAAAAAATCCTTTATCAATCGCCGTCCTCGAAAAACTCGACCGCGTTTTCACCGCTTTGGAGTCCGAGCGAAATGTCGAAAAGGTAATTTTCACCGGCACGGGCGACGCTTTCGCTTCCGGCGCGAGTTTGAAGGAAATCGCCGAAACGCCCGCCGAGAAAGCCCGCGAATTCGCTTTACGCGGTCAAACTTTAATGCAGAAAATTTATCAATCGAATAAACTGACCGTCGCCGCGATTGACGGTTTTTGTATGGGCGGCGCGTTGGATTTGGCGGTGTCGTGCAGAACGAGAATCGCCAGCTTACGCTCGATTTTCGCGCATCCGGGCGCGAATCTCGGAATTATGACGGGCTGGAGCGGAACGCAGATTCTGCCGCGCCTCATCGGTGAAGCCAAAGCTTTGGAAATGTTTCTGACGGCGCAAAGAGTTGGCGCGGAAGAAGCCTTGCGCGTCGGATTGATTACCGCGATTAGCGCGAATCCTTTGGCAGATGCTTTACAAATCGAGAAACCTAACGCTTTATTGAGCGTGTAAAAGTTAAATGAATTTATGAAAAACCTATTATTAATTTTGATATTGTCGTTAATGGCGGTCTTAACCGCTTCCGCGCAGCAAATCAAGATGTCGCCGTTTGAACAAAGGGCGAATGATTTAATTTCCGTCCTCAACGACCCGAAGGATTTAGACAAAGTTTTCGCGCCCGACTTTTTGGCGCAAGTGCCGCCCGCGCAGGTTGTAGAAATCAGCAAGAAACTGCTCGCGGATTTCGGCAAAGCCGTTAAGATTGCCAAACTCACACCGAAAAGTGAGTTTTCGGGAACGATTTCCGTTTTATTCGAGAAAAATATCATCGCGCAGATGAATCTGAACGTCGAAGAAAAGCCGCCTCATCTGATAAACGGTTTGCTGATTACCGCGACCGAAAAAACTTCCGCCTCACTCGAAGAAATTGTCGGCGAGATGAAGAAACTTCCCGGCACGACCGCGCTGACCGTCGCCAAATTAAACGGTAAAGATATGCAGCCGCTCGTTTCGCATAACGCGGACAAACCGCTGGCAATCGGTTCGACCTTCAAACTTTATATATTGAGCGAACTCGTCAGAAGCATCGCGGCTGGGGAGCGGAAATGGTCTGATGTCGTCGAGTTAAACGAATCGTCCCTGCCTTCGGGAATGATGCAGGATTGGGGCAAAGGCTCGTCCGTTACCTTAAACACGCTGGCTTCGATGATGATTTCTATCAGCGACAACACGGCGACCGACCAATTGTTGACGACGCTCGGACGCGAAAAGGTGGAACGGATGATGACGACGGCGGGCAACTCGAATCCGGCTTTAAGTCTGCCGTTTCTCAAAACCGTCGAGATGTTCAAACTAAAAGGCTCGGCGAAACAAAAGCTGGCGGAAGTGTATTTAGCGAAGGACGTCGCCGGAAAACGTGCGATGCTTGCCAATGAAATCGCCGCCTTCAAAAAAGAAGACATCAACTTTGCAGATTTTCTCGTCAAGCCGACGTATATTTCGCAGCTCGAATGGTTTGCGACGACCGACGATTTAGCGCGTCTGATGAATTGGCTGCGAATGAACACCGAAAAATCTCCGACCGACAAAGCCCGCGACGTTTTGACCATCAACAAAGCTCTTTCCGCTGACGAAGCTAAAAATTGGAACTACATCGGCTACAAAGGCGGCTCGGAAACCGGCGTGATTAGCCTGACCTATCTTTTGCAGTCGAAGAAGAGCGAATGGTTCGTCGTTTCCGGCAGTTGGAACGACGAAAAATCGCGGGTTAATGATTTGGAATTTGTCAATTTAATGCAGAAAACCGTAATGCTGCTGCGCGAAAAAACACCGTAACGGTTAATCGGCTGGCAAATTTCTTCATCATTTGCACATCATAATCCTATGAAAAAATTTGTTATAGCAATAGTTCTGGCGAAACTCGCGTTTCTTTCCGCCGTCGGCTTGACGGCGTGCCAGACCGCGCAGCTTTCATCGCTTGAAACGTCGGCGGCGGTTACGCCGACGCCGACGCCGAACAAAGCGGACGGCAGCATCAATCGTCCGACAAGCGAACCTTACACGGGTGATTTATCAATTTTCGAGTCCGAAGATCGCGCCGAAAATTTGCAGATTGACCGCGTAATGGACATCTTGAAAATCGCGGAAGGTAAATCGGTCGCCGACCTCGGCGCGGGTTCGGGCTGGTTTTCGACGCGGGCGGCAAAACGGGTCGGCGCGAAAGGCAAGGTTTTCGCCGTCGAAATCAATCAGGAATATATCAATTACATCAACGACCGCGCCAAAAAAGAAAATTTCACGAACATCCAAACCGTTCTCGGCACGGAAGACAATCCGAAACTGCCTGACGGTTCGGTTGACGCGGTATTGATTTTGAAAACCTATCACGAAATCGGGCAGCCGATTAAAGTATTGGAAAATCTGCGGAAAGCATTAAAAAAAGATGCCTTATTAGGAATTATTGACAAAAACGGCAAAGGTGACGATCACGGCATTGACAAGGCGCAAGTCATCGAAGAAGCCAAACGCGCCGGATTCGCATTAAAGGAAGAATTCGATTTTACGAAAGCCGACGGAATGGATTATTTTCTCGTCTTTCGGGCGGCGAAATAAATTTCTGGAAACGGCAAATGGAAAATGGAAAATGGAAAATTTAAGAGAGTTTCTTAATTTTCCATTTTCCATTTTCCATTTTCCATTTATTCTTCCGGCATTTGGTTGACGATTTCCATTGTCTTGACGCTGACATTCGTCACGCGCTTGAGCAAATCAATCACCGATTCTTTATAATCTTCAAACTTGTATGTGTTGAATCGTTCGGCGATGGTCGCGTCCTGCGGTTTCTTTTC
>JAJAYR010000541.1 GCA_026786155.1 Pyrinomonadaceae bacterium | reverse complement strand
GCTGCCAAATTTGCAAATACTCGTTCAAGCCTTTTTTAACCGGCGCAGATTGAAAATAACCCGCCATCAAACTATCTTCCGGCGTCAAATCTACGGCTTGTTTATAAACGCCGCTTCGCAGCAGAAAGCGATGGTCGGGCGTGCAGCGAATTCTTGCGCCGCTGTCTAAAACAACTTCAATAATCGTCGCCTTTCGTTTGGTAACGCGGGAATGTCTGCCTTCGCCGACAACAATTTTTCCGTTTTTATCAACCGAATAAACGTGAAAAATTTCATCTTTCGGCAATTCGGCTAATCCGGCGAAAGTCTTTTCCGTGCCATCGAGCATTTTTATCTTCGTGTCGCCGGTAAAACAGCCGAAATTCCCTTGCCCGTCAACGAGCATATAACGCATCGAAAATTCCTGCGCCATTCGGACAATCGTGTCATAAACCGCCGTGTCGCCGTGCGGATGGTATTTTCCAATCGTGTCGCCAACCACGCGGGCGGATTTTTTATACGGTTTGTTGTGATAATTGCCGAGTTCCTGCATCGCCCAAAGGACGCGGCGGTGGACGGGTTTCAGCCCGTCGCGCACGTCGGGCAAAGCGCGTCCAATGATGACCGACATCGCGTAGTCGAGATACGACCGCCGCATTTCGTCTTCGATGTTCACTTGATTACGTTCTAAAATTGTATCCATTATTTTCCTTATTTTTCGATTGCTGATTTGCTGATTTTATCGCCGGTGAAATGATGAGAGCTAAAATAAAAACTTGTATTTCAAACGACTAAAATGTATGATTATTTTACAGGTTTTTCGCCTGTTTAGCAAACCGCGCGAACCGCGCCAACGCACACGAAATCAACTATTTCCCGTATATTTTCTAACCTGATTTAACCTTCAATTTTTAATTAGAAATGGATACTACAAGTGAAAAAGAATCACGTCGCATTGCGCGATTATCGCTGGCTTTGCCCGTGCGCGTCGAATCGCGCGTGGATGCACAACTGAGTTGGAACGAAATCACGCGCCTGAACGATATTTCGGCTTTCGGCGCGGGTTTTAATTTGAAACACAACGTCAAACGCGGGCGACTGGTGCAGATGACGATGCCCTTGCCGCGCCAGATGCGCTGTTACGATTACGCTGAACCGCAGTATCGAATTTGGGGCTTGGTGCGAAGCTGCATCACGAAGGAAAATCCAAAGGCAGCGGAAAATCATCACGCCGTCGGGGTCGCGTTTATCGGAAAGCGACCGCCGCCGAGCTACTTGAACGACCCGAATAAATTATTCGAGATTTCGCATCAGGAAGACGGTAAATTATGGAACGTCGTCGAGGCTTCGAGCGTGGCGGAGGAAAAGGCGGCACCGATAGACCTGCGCCGCCATTCACGGCTTTCGATTCCGACCAACATCAACATCGAAAAACTCGACGCGGACGGAAATGTAACGGCGAGCGAAGCGACCGTGACGGAAAATTTGAGTTTGAGCGGCGCGGCGGTTTTTTCGATGCTGGAAGTCGAAGTCGGCGAATTTGTGCGCGTCAAAAGCGAACAATACAATGTTTCGATAATTTCGGTCGTTCGCGCCAGACGTTTCGGTCAAGACGGCATTCCGCGCCTGCACGTCGAATTCGTTGATAGATTTTTCCCGCTTGAAGGAATCTCTTAAACGGTGAGCGGTCGGCAGAAGGCAGTTGGCGGTTGGCGGAAGGCAGTTTGGTGATGAAAATTTCTAGTCAAATGGAAATGATTCTGATAATACACTCAACTGCCAACTGCCAACTGCCAACCGCCTTCCGCCAACCGCCTTCCGCCAACCGCCTTCCGCCTACAAACAACTCCACTGACTATTGACGACCATCGCCGGTGCGCCCGTGCCGCCCGACTGACACGGCGTGGTATTGCGGCGGCAATTTGAACAGTAAATCATTGTGCCGTTCGCTTTGCCCGTCGGCAGCGCAGTTTGTAAAAACGAAGGCATCTGCACGGGCATTCCGAACTGCACGTCCGTGCCGAAAAGTGTCGGATGTCCCTGAACCGTTCCCTCGCCGGGCTGTCCGGTCATAAATATCACCGTGGCGCGGTCAAATTTATTGCTCTGAGCGGGCGATTGACAGCCGAGCGTGATGCCGTCGTAGCAAAAACGGTCGCCGGTCGAATAGACGCGCAGACGTTCGTCGGCTTGAAAAGTTTTCGGTCCGTAAAGACTGCCGACAGACACGAGCGTTCGGCGGGCGTTGAAGATAATCGGGTCGCCGAAAACGGAATTAATGATATTTAACGGATAAGAATAATCGCCCGCCGACGGGTTTTTGACTTCGTTATAAACGATGGAAGCGGTCGTTGATTCGGTTTGCGAACCGATAATCGTCGTAATCGTCGTATCGAGAATATTGAGAAAAACTCCGCCGCGAGCCGATAGAAATCCGCCGCCGAAAGTATCCTGGATGAGAACGCCGCCGGCGCGTTCAAAGTTCATCGAATCGGCTTTCGCCGTTGGCGTGAACGGCGGATTGTTAAAAAAACTGCTTTGAATTTTCCAGGTGGAGTTAATTACGTTCGAGTAAATTCCCGCGTCGCGGTTATAAACAAACCGGCAATGATTGAATTTAATAAAGTCGAACTGCCAGGCAAGATTGGTTTGCATCAGACCGTGGGCGTAAAAACCGCGATTGAAACTGTGAAAAACCACGCGCTCGAAATAAAAATTCTGCGACGACGAAAACGCGCCGACGGCTTCGATGCCGTTGGTATTTTCGTTGCTTTCGGCAAACAACTCGACATCTTTAACGGCGATGCTCTCGGTGCATTCGCCGATGCGGAACAGCGAAAGATTTTTGCCGCGCAGTTTGATGCGGCTCGGACTGCGCCCGACGACGTTGTTGGTCGGCGCGGTCGTCGGCAAACTGGAAACGCCCTGAATATTCAAGCCGGAAACCAGCGTAACCGGCGATGTGATGACAAAATCGCCTTCGGGAATCTGCAAAGTTCCGCCGTTGCGCGAAGCGATAAAAGCGACGGCACTTTTAAAGGCAATCGTGTCGTCGGTCGCGCCGTCGCCGACCGCGCCGAAATCCTTGACGTTATAAGTGCCGGTCGTCTGCGAATCGGGAATCCAATTATAAGTTACCTGTCCGGCGTATTCGTCGCCCTTAAAAGTAACGCGATACATTTTGTCTTCGCCCGTAAAACACCATTTGTAATTAGTCGAACTGCCGCGCAGCACCGTGTTCGCACCTCTCTGAGCGAGTTGCGTCGTCGCGTCGCCGCAGTTTGAAAGTCGCATCGGTGTCGCCCGATTCAGGTCGGTGATGGTAATTTCGGTTTGCGGCGAAACGTAGCGCAACGCGCAGGTGGCGACTTTGTGCGTTTCGGGAACGTCGAGAAAAAGATTGTAGCCTTCAAATCTATTCTGCGCGAAGGCGGATGAAACGGACAGGAAAACAATAGCGATAAACAGCGTCGTTCGGTAATTTTTCAGCATATAAAACTAAAGTAAAAAGTAAAAGGCAAAAAGTCAAAAGCGTAAAAGGTGAAAGTAAATATATTGACAAGTTTAACTTGGCATCGGCTTTCCTTGGCGTTCTTTGCGCCTTGGCG
>JAJAYR010000540.1 GCA_026786155.1 Pyrinomonadaceae bacterium | reverse complement strand
GGCACGGTTTCCGATTCAAAATATGTTCCCGAAGGCATCGAGGGCAGAGTCGCTTACAAAGGAACGCTGGCGGAAATGGTTACGCAACTCGTCGGCGGTTTGCGTTCGGGAATGGGCTACACAGGTTGCCGTTCAATCAAAGAATTGCAGACGAACGCGAAATTTATTCGCATTACGTCGGCAGGTTTGCGCGAATCGCACGTTCACGATGTCATCATCACCAAAGAATCGCCGAATTATCGGAGCGAGAGTTGATTTTTCACTTCGACAGTTCAGCGAAAACCGTCTGAATACTGAAAACCGCCATCACCAAAACAACCAGCCAACCGGCGATTTGCAGCCACCGCGGATGTTGATAATCGCTGACGATTTTTGTTCGGCGCGAAGCGATTAGAATTAACGACAACCCGACGGGCAAAATAAATCCGTTAATCGTTCCCGCCCAAATTAAAACTTTGACGGGTCTGCCGACAAATAAAAAAATAACGGTCGAGACGGCGATAAAAGCGATGGTCAGATACTTACTGTTTTTTTCGAGTTTGGCGTGAAAGGTTTTGAGAAACGAAACCGAAGTGTAAGCCGCGCCGACGACCGAAGTAATCGCCGCCGACCACATCACGACCCCGAAAATTTTGTAGCCGACCGCGCCCGCCGCGTTTTGAAAAACCGACGCGGGCGGATTCGCGTCGTCAATCGTCATTCCCAAAGTGATAACTCCGAGCGCGGCGAGAAAAAGCAAAAACCTGATAATCGCGGTCAGAATAATTCCCGTCGCCGCGCCGCGTCTGACTTCGGGCAAAGCGTCCGCGCCGACGATTCCGGCATCAATCAGGCGATGCGCTCCGGCAAATGTGATGTAGCCGCCGACCGTTCCGCCGACCAGAGTTACAATCGCGGCGGGCGAAATCGTTTCAGGATAAACGGTGCGGAAAGCGGCATCGGCGAGCGGCGGCTGTGATGCGAAAACGACGTAAATTATCAGCGCGAGCATCACGAAACCAAGTATTTTGACGAAGACATCTAACGCCGCGCCGAATTCTTTGAACAGAAAAATCGTAATCCCGATAACCGCGCTCAAGCCCGCCCCGATTCGCACATCAATCCCGAACAAAACTTCCAAACCGAGTCCCGCGCCCGCGACGTTGCCGATATTAAACGCCAAACCGCCGAGCGCAATCAGCGCGGCTAAAACGTAGCCGCTGCCCGCAAAAGTTTCGTTTGCCACGTCTTGAGCGCGTTTGCCGCTGACAGTCAAAACCTGCCAGATATTAAGTTGCGCGAAAATGTCCAGAACGACGGAAAGCAAAATAACAAAACCGAAGCTCGCCAGCAATTGTTTGGTGAAAACGGTCGTCTGCGTCAGAAATCCGGGTCCGATTGCCGAAGTCGCCATCAGAAAAGCCGCGCCTGTCACGACTGACGAAAACGAAGATTTTTTTTCGGTTCGGTTCATAAAAGATTGAAAACGAAAACGCGCCTTACGAATTGATTAAACTCAATCACAAGGCGCGTTCGGCGATTTGTTAAGATGAAAATTTAAGTTTGCATTGAAGCCAGAAATTCCGCGTTGGTTTTCGTTTTGCTCAATCTTTCCAAAACGACTTCCATCTGTTCGACCGGCGACAGCGGATTCAAAACGCGGCGCATTACCCAAACTCTCGCTAAATCTTCTTTGCTGATTAAGAGTTCCTCTTTGCGCGTTCCCGAACGCTGTAAATCAATTGACGGGAACAGGCGTTTGTCTGAAAGTCGTCTATCGAGATGAATTTCCGAGTTGCCCGTTCCTTTGAATTCCTCAAAGATAACGTCGTCCATACGCGAACCCGTATCAATCAAAGCCGTCGCAATAATCGTCAAACTTCCGCCTTCTTCGATGTTGCGAGCCGCGCCAAAAAATCGTTTCGGTCTCTGCAAAGCGTTGGAATCAATACCGCCGGAAAGGATTTTTCCCGAAGGCGGCACGACCGCGTTATGCGCTCTGGCAAGTCTGGTAATCGAATCTAGTAAAATTACGACATCGCGTTTATGTTCGACCAATCGCTTGGCTTTTTCAATCACCATATCGGCAACTTGAACGTGGCGCGTCGGCGGTTCGTCAAAGGTCGAGGAAATCACTTCGCCTTTGACCGAACGCTGCATATCGGTTACTTCTTCCGGTCGTTCGGCAATCAGCAAAACGATTAACGTAACTTCCGGGTGATTTTCCGTGACGGAGTTGGCGATGGTTTGCAGCAGCATCGTTTTTCCGGTGCGCGGCGGCGCGACAATCAGGGCGCGTTGTCCTTTCCCAATCGGCGTTACGAGGTCAATGACGCGACCCGAAACGTGTTCGGCATCGGTTTCCATTCGCAATTGTTCGTCAGGATAAAGCGGCGTCAGATTGTCGAAAAAGACTTTCTCGCGCGAGTGTTCCGGTGCTTCAAAATTGATGGCTTCGACTTTAATCAGAGCGAAATATCGCTCGCCTTCCTTCGGCGGGCGGATTTGTCCGCTCACGGTGTCGCCGGTTCGCAGATCGAATTTGCGAATCTGCGAAGGCGAAACGTAAATATCGTCGGGTCCCGGCAGATAGTTGTATTCCGGTGCGCGAAGAAAGCCGAAGCCGTCGGGCAGAGTTTCGAGAACACCTTCGGAGAAAATCAAACCGCTTTTTTCGGTTTGCGCGGCGAGAACTTTGAAAATCAATTCCTGCTTCCGCATTCCTGACGCGCCTTCGACATCGAGCGATTTCGCAATGTGCGTCAGTTCGGAAATGGACATATCCTTGAGTTCCGCCAAATCCATCGTTACGCCGTCGGCGGGCAAGTCGGACTTTCTGCCGTTGCCGTTCCTGGAACTTTCATTCTTAGGATTTTCATTCCTGGAATTTTCGTTTTTGGAAACTTCGGTTTGTTCGGTCGGCGCAGTTTCAACCGTTTCTTCGGGTGCTGCACTGTCGAAACCGTTTTCTTCTTTTTTGATAACCTTGCTTGATCTCGTCCTTGTCGTTTTGGTTGCCATTTTTTTATCCGTTCGTGTTTTTTGAGAGCTTAGTAGCAGTATTCCGCGATTAACGATTTATAGAATTAGACAGCTTTTATAAAGCCTTTTTGAAATAATGATACGGTCAAATCTTGGAAATAATTGTATGGATTTTGCTGTGATGCAAATAAAACAGTCAAGCCTTTCGGCTTCTCAAAAAACCTTGAGTTAATTGGGAATGTTTAATTATTACTTTATTCGCCGGAATAAATCAACCGAAAAGATTTAAAAACCATCATTTTTCCAAAGAATTTCCGATTTCGCGCCAAAGTTCCTCTCTGCCTTTTCCGGTCGGCGCGGAATACGGAATAATTTTGCTTTCCGGCAGGGCTTTTTCGATTTCCTGCAAACTCGTTTTCAACTTGTTACTAGAGAGTTTATCGGCTTTAGTCGCCACGACCAGATGATTTTTTTGATGGTAAATCAGCCATTCGTTCAGTTGTTTATCGAGCGGTGTCGGCGGATGCCGCGAATCTACGAGTTGAATTGATAAAACTAATTCCTGCCTCTGCGCCAGATATTCCTCCGCCATTTTGCCCCACTCCGAGCGCATCGTTTTGGAAACCTTCGCATAACCGTAACCGGGCAAATCCGTAAAGTAAAACGATTCGTTGATCAAAAAGAAATTGATTGATTGGGTTCTGCCCGGCGTGTTTGATGTTCGCGCCAAGCCTTTGCGCTGCAAAAGCGAATTCAGAAGGCTCGATTTGCCGACGTTCGAGCGACCGAGAAAGGAGATTTCCGGCAAACCGTCGGTC
>JAJAYR010000539.1 GCA_026786155.1 Pyrinomonadaceae bacterium | reverse complement strand
GCGGAAGGCAGTAGGCGGAAGACAATCGGTTCGCTCAACTCGCTTGACTGCCGACTGCTACTGCCAACTGCCAACTGCCAACTGCCAACTGACAACTGCCTTCCGCCAACTGCCAACTGCAAACTGCCTTCCGCCGACTGCTTCCACCTTCCGCCTTCTCAAAATCACCCGCCCGCTTACGCAGGCGGTTCTGACAAATCATCGGTCGGCAATCGCAATCTTAACAGCGTTATTCTTTTTTCTCCAGCTTGCAGAATTTCGACCTCAAGCCCGCGAATCGTTAGTTTCTCGCCGATTTTCGGGACGTAGCCGGCTTCGCTCGTAACTAATCCGGCGATGGTCGTAAAATCGTCGTCTTCGATTTCCATTCCGAAAATGCGCTCGATTTTGCCGATTTCCGTCGAACCTAAAACGTCGTAGAAACTTTTGTCCGCGCCTTCGATAATTTCGATGATTTCTTCTTTTTCGTCTTCGTCTTCGATTTCGCCGACGATTTCTTCGACAATATCTTCGACCGTTACCAATCCCGCCACGCCGCCGTATTCGTCCACGACAATCGCAATCTGCACGCGGTTAAGCTGCATATTCTTTAAAGGTTCGGCGGCGGATTTGGTTTCGGGAATGAAAAATGCCGGACGCAGAATTTGTTCGATGGTTTCCATTTTGCTGTCTTCCGACCAGATGCTGAGCAGGTCGCGGACGTAAATCACGCCTTCGATATTGTCAATTGATTCACGATAAACCGGCAGCCGCGAAACTTTTTCTTCGATAATCAAATCGCGGACAAACTTGACCGTCGCGTCAATCGAAACGGCGATAATTTCCGTGCGCGGGGTCATAATTTCGCCCGCTTTCGTTTCGCTGAACTCGAACATCGTTTCCAGCAGTTCGCGGTCTTTCTCTTCGAGAATGCCCTCTGCTTCGCCCATTTCGATGAGTGCCTGCTTGTCTTCCGCATTATCTTCCTTTTCTTCGTCGGAAGTCGGCTGGTTCGGAAAAATCGTCGTTTCGAGTTTGCTTTTCTCTTTGTCGCGGAGAAAATACTCGAACGGGTCGGCGAATACACTCATTAACCGGTAAAACGGACGCACGAAACGAAGCAGAAAAAGCAGTGTGTTTTCAGGGTTGCGCCAGGTTAGGAAGCGCGGCAGTAATTGGCGAAAAATGCCGGAAAAGAACAGCGCGATAATCAGAGAAATAATCAAAAGTTCCTGTCTGGTTTGATAGAAATTATAAACAATCAGTGCCACCAGAACGGAAAAAATTATCAGCAGCACTTGAATGGTCGCCGACAGCGCGAACCGAAAGCGTGGTCGGTCGCTTAAAATCTCGCGCAGAAACGGCGTATTCACCCGCGCGTCTTCAATCGTATCGCTCGTAAAGCGGCGCAGTGAAACGTCACTCAATTGCGAAAAAGCCATATCAACCGTCGCCAAGAAAACGATTGCGAGCAGCATAATCGAAGCAACGGCTATCTCATACTCCATAATTTCTCTTAATGGTAAAGGGTTATGAGCAAATAGTAAATAACATTCAGCGGGCTAACAGCGCGGCGGCTTGTTCGTCAGCCAGCCAGAACAGCTCGCCGCCGGTTAATTTGACGGCTTGCGAAGGGAATTCTTCGGGCTGGAAATCGCCTTCCAAAACTTCTCGCAAAATGCCGCTTTTGTCCGCGCCTTTGACCAGAAACATCGCGCTGCGGGCATTGTTGATAACCGGAAAAGTCAAAGTCAGGCGCGTCGTATTAAGTTTTTCGACGTAGTTGGCGCAGGCGATTCGCTTTGTTTCGTGCAGGGCTGCGGTGTGCGGGAAAAGCGAAGCCGTGTGTCCGTCGTCGCCCATTCCGAGCAAAATTAAATCGAATTCGGGAAAGCCTTGAAAGAAATTTTCAATGTTTTCGGCGTAATCTTCGGCGATGTGTTCGGGCGGTTCGATTTCGGTTTGCCAGCGGTAAATTTTATCTTCGGCAATTTTCAAAGGCTGAAATAAAGTTTCGTTCGCCATCAGAAAATTGCTTTCGTCTTTGTCGGGCAGCACGTTGCGCTCGTCGCCGAAAAAGAAAAAAACTCGCGTCCAATCAATTTCGCGGCGGAATTTTTCGCTTGCCAGCAGCGCGTAAAGTGCCTTCGGGGTCGAACCGCCGGAAAGCGCGACGGTAAATTTTTTGCGCTTTTTGATGGCTTCCTTCGCCAGCGCGACAAATTTTTCGGCGGCGAATAAATTTAATTCTTCAAAATTTGAAAAAATTTTAAGCATCATTTATCAGTCGAATTTTTCCATTTGCGCCCGTCGTTTCGCAAAAGCGCGTCCGATTCGTCCGGTCCCCAGTTGCCGGATTCGTAATTCGGAAAATTCCGCGCCGGAATCGCCTTCCAAACGTCGAGAATCGGCGAGACGATTTGCCAACTCGCTTCGACCATATCGGCGCGTTGAAAAAGCGTCGCATCGCCCGTCATACAATCGAAAAGCAGTCGTTCGTAGCCGGTCGAAATCGTTTCGCCGAAATGGTCGAGATAATTAAAATCCATATCAACCGCGCCCATATCAACAATCGGACCGGGAATTTTCGCGCCGAAGTGCAAAGTGATGCCTTCGTCCGGCTGAATGTGAACGACGATGCGGTTGGTCGTCAATTTTTCAATCGTCGTATCGCGGAACAGCATAAACGGAGCTTTTTTGAATTGAATGATAATTTCCGACTGTTTGCCCGCCATCCGCTTGCCGGTGCGAACGTAAAACGGCACGTTTGCCCACCGCCAATTGTCAATCGAAAGTTTTAAGGCGGCGAAGGTTTCGGTGTTCGACGCGGGCGGCACGTTTTCTTCGGTGCGGTAAGCGGGAAGTTTTTTGTCGGTAATCACGCCTTCGCCGTATTGCCCGCGGACGGCGTTGTGCAGCACGTCTTCGGGCGTGAACGGCTGAATCGCGTGCAGAATTTTCGCCTGTTCGTCGCGGACGGCATCGGCTTCAAACGAAACCGGCGGCTCCATCGCGGTCAGCGTAACGAGTTGGAAAATATGGTTCGGAATCATATCGCGCAACGCGCCCGCCGTGTCGTAATAGCCGCCGCGCTGTTCGACTCCGAGTTTTTCGGCGACGGTGATTTGCACGTGGTCAATGTAATTTCGATTCCAAATCGGCTCGAAAATCGAATTGCCGAAACGGAAAACTAAAATGTTCTGGACGGTTTCTTTGCCGAGATAATGGTCAATGCGGTAAATCTGCGTTTCTTTGACGAGTCCGGCGAGTTCGTAATTGAGGTTTTTCGCCGACTCCAAATCGTGTCCGAACGGTTTTTCGTAAATAAATCTGCGCCAGCCGTCTTTTTCGTCGCCCAAACCGCTTTCGCAAGCCTGTTCGGTTACCGGCGCGAAAAGGCTCGGCGGCGTGGCGAGATAAAAGAAATAATTTTCGGGAATATCAAACTGTTTATCCAAATCTTTCAGCAGTTTTTGCAGATTTTTGAAGGTTTTTTTGTCGGCGAAATCGCCGCCGGTGTAATGCGTCCGCGCGACAAACCATTTGATTAAATCTTTATCAACGTCTTTGCCGATAAATTGGGTCAAGTCGGCTTCGATTTTCCGCTGGAATTCTTCGCTCGTAAATTCCTGCCGTCCGACACCGACGACGGCGAACGAATCGGGCAAAAATCCCTGCTTCGCCAAATTATAAAGCGCGGGAAAAAGTTTGCGTTTGGTCAAATCGCCGGTCGCGCCGAAAATTATCATCGTGCAAGCGTCGGCTTGTTTATGGATTTCGCTCATTTTATTATTGCTTCGATTTTTTTCACTTTTATTTTGCCACAGAGAACACCGAGTTCACAGAGAGATTTATTATTTTCTTTTTTCTCTTTCTTTATTCCCGGTGGCTAAATCTTCAAATTTTCCCGCAGTTCGAGTTCACGCGTGTTCATTTCGCCCGCGTCGGTTTCGTGGTCGAAGCCGCAGAGGTGCAGAATTCCGTGCAGAATCAGTTGTTTGAATTCGGATTCGAAATCGAGATTATTTTCGCCCGCCTGTTGCGCGGCTTGTTCGACGGAAATTACGATGTCGCCCAAATTATTTTCATCGTCATCGAACTCGTCCGGCTCGAAATTAAAAGATAAAACATCGGTGGTCGCATCTTGCCCGCGAAAATTTTTGTTGAGTTCGCGCATTTTTCGGTCGGAAACAAAAGCGACGGTCAGCGATTTGCCGTCGGCAATTTCGCGGGCGGCGCGAATAGTAAATTCGTGCCAGTCCTGAACATTGATTCGAGTTTTCCGCTGACGGTTGACGATTTCAATCATTACTTTATCTAAGCTAACGTAAAAATAAATAATTTAAAAGTTTCGCGGCTGATTTTCAATTGACGATTTTGCCTTCGACGTTTTGAATAAGCCAATTTCCTCTTGCTTTATTTCAGTTATTTATTTATTCTTGACAGCATTATCGAAATAAAATTACAGCCGCGTCTTGCCTTTTAAAATGTCGCTGTAATTGTCCGGTTTGATACATTTTGAAAACAAGCGATTGTTGAGATGTGCTGCTTCCCGTAAGCCGGATTGTTAAACTTTTGTTCTTTATGAACAATGGTATTACATATCTAACCCGAAGTTTTTGTGAATTAAAAAAATTGAAGTTTCGTTATTTTGACGGACGATTTAAGTGGTTGTCGGTCAATTCCTCAAGCGAGAAAGACCAATGATTTGCTTTATTTATCAAACTTTTTGCCAACGGTTTTTTAATTTGCATCAGTTTCACTAAATTTCTTAAGGAGAATCCCAAAAATGCGACAATACAAAAAATTACCAACTTTAATGACGGCATTGGCTTTCTGCGTTTTAGCAGTGTTAGCGATGTCGCTGATGTTTCGTCCGCTTGTCTCGACGGACGCGCAGGAACAGAAACCCGTCGAAGTGCCAAGCACCGCCAGTTTAGCGGAAGCGCAGCAAGCGGGAATCACAGAAGAAGCGCAAGCCTCTGACGTTCCTGTCGAAAATACTCTGAACGCGCCTGACGGCAGTTCCTGTTCCTGGATTGCCGCCACGGTTTATCCGCGCGGCATTCTCGACCAGCCGACCACCGTTATAGGAAACACTTTATATAGTTTCGGCGGTGTCAGCACCACGATTGTTGCCGATTCCCACAGATTCGACGGCACGGTCTGGACACCGATTGCGCCTTTGCCGGTCGCTCTGGAATATGCCCAGGCGGTCAACGACGGCACTTCGGTTTATATTATGGGCGGGTCGGATGCCGCCGGATTGAGTGTCAATACATTGTATCGTTACAATCCGGCAGCGAATACTTATACGACGCTGGCTCCGATGACGGTCGCGTCCTGGAATCACGCCGCGGTTTTTCTCAACGGAAAAATCTACAAGTTCGGCGGCACTGCCGGGACAGCCGGTTCGACCAACGCGCTCGAAATATATGACATCGCTTCCAACACCTGGACTGCCGGTGCGGTCTATCCGTCGAGCCTGAGTTTTGTCAGTTCATTCAGACGCGGAAACTTTATTTACGGCGGCGGCGGTTTAAGCACGGTTGCCGGTTCGACACCTTCGGCGAAAACTTATCGTTACGACCCGGCGACCAATACCTGGGATGACGCGGTGATTGCCGATTTGCCAGCCGGACGCTGGGGCGCGGCTTCGTCGCAAGTCGGTTACGGACTCGGCAGCGGCTGGGTAGTGGCTGGCGGAGTCGTCGGCACGGTAGGAGTAACGACGGTCGTCCGATGGGATCCGACTGCCAACACCTGGGGAACTTTGCCTAATTTATTACAACCGCGTTCGAGAATGACCGGCGCGGTTTTGGGCGACAGTTTTTACGTTATCGGCGGTCGCGGACCAGCGGGCGGTTTTGCCGGAACGAACGATAACCAAAAATTGACCTGCGTTAGCGGTGTCGCGGTGATCAACGCGGGAACAGCAACTTTAAGCGGTGAAAGCTGCGGAACGCCGAACGGCGCACCCGATCCGGGCGAAACTTTAACCGTCAGCCTGCCGTTGACCAATACGGGCGACACGGCGACTGTCAATCTGTCGGCGACGCTGGCGGCGACCGGCGGCGTGGTCAGCGCGGTAACGCAATCTTATGGCGTAATTGCTCCGGGCGGCGCGGCGGTTTCGCGCAACTTTACATTTACCGTCAGCCCGACCGTAGCCTGCGGCGGCACGGTAACTTTGACATTCACTTTAACGGACGGCGCGACCAGTTACGGTACTGTTACCAGAACATACACGACCGGTGTCAGAACCGTTTCATTAACGCAAAATTTTGACGGCGTAACCGCTCCGGCTCTGCCGACCGGCTGGACGAATGTCCAAGTTTCCGGCACGGCGATTAATTGGGTAACGACGACGACCACTCCGAATTCGCCTCCGAACGCGGCGTTCGCCAACGATCCGGCGACCGTCAACGCGGCGGCTCTCGTGTCTCCGGCGGTGGCGATTACCAGTGCCGATGCCCAGATTACATTCAAGAATAGATTTATTCTGGAAAGCGGGTTTGACGGAATGGTTCTGGAATACTCGACCAACGGCGGCACGACCTGGACGGATGTTATCACCGGCGGCGGAACTTTCGTCTCCGGCGGTTATAGCGGCACTATTTCAACTGCCTTTATGAATCCGATTGCGGGCAGAATGGCGTGGACGGGGACTTCGGTCGGCGGCTATATTGACACAGCGGTAAATTTACCGGCGACCTTGAACGGACAAAACGTGCAGTTCAGATGGCTGGTCGGCTCGGACAGTTCAGTCGCCGGAACGGGCGCGTGGGTGGACGACGTGCAGGTTCTCGGCGGACGAGTTTGCCAGACTTGTGTGACCCCGAGTGCGTGTCAGATTCAGCGGCGTTCGGATTTCAACGGCGACGGGTTGACCGATTACGCTGTCTTCCGTCCGTCAAATGGCTTTTGGTATGTCCAGCCGAACGGCGGCACGAGCGGTTTTTCCAGCACGGCTTTTGGGACATTAGGCGATAAACTTCAGCCGGCGGATTATGACGGCGACGGCAGAACCGACATCGGCATCTTTCGCGGCGGCGCGTGGTATTGGATTAGAAGCAGCGATAACACGATTCAATTCCGGGCGTGGGGCGCGGCTTCCGATATTCCGGTGGCGGGCGATTACGTCGGCGGAACAACCGACAGACGGGCGGAAGTGGCAGTGTATCGTCCTTCGACCGGCATCTGGTATCTGTTGAACACGGTGGATAATTCGATGACGGCAGTGCAATGGGGCGGCGCGGCATCGGACATTCCGGCATTGGGCGATTTCGACAATGACTGCAAACTCGACCTTGCCGTCCGGCGCACGACCAACGATCCTTCGGCGGGCGCGACGCAGTTCTTCATCAGATTCTCCGGCGGCGGGGCGACGAGTGTCCGCTGGGGACGCGACGATATGGCGATGGCAATCAGCGACTACAACGGCGACGGCAGAAGTGATGTCGGCGTGGTGGATACGCAGGGCGGTTTGCTGCGCTGGTATGTCATCGGCTTGACCAACAATATTTTGGTGAACGGAACCCAGTTCGGACAAGCGGGCGACATCGTCACGGTCGGCAATTACGATACGGACATCAGCGCGGACTTGTCAATCTGGCGACCGGCGACGGGGTTGTTCGCGTATCGGTCAACGGTCAACGGAGCGGAAGTTCACCGCATCTTCGGCGGGTCTTCAGACGTTCCGACGGCGCGGGCGGCGCAGTATCCGACGCTGCCGTAATCAATTATCATTTGCCCGCCGTCGCTGAAAGCAATTTCAGCGACGGCGGCATCGAGTTGAATTTCAACTTAAAAAGGAAAGCGCGATTCAATTTAAATTGAATCGCGCTTTCCTTTTTAACTTTTCTATGATTTACTCGTCGTCCCGCGATTGGCTTTCATATGCCCGGACAATCATCTGCACGAGTTTATGGCGCACCACGTCTTTATCGTTGAAATAAACAAAACTGATTTCGTCAATGCCCTGCAAAACCCGCTCGGCTTCCTTCAAACCGCTGCGCTGTCCGCGCGGCAGGTCAATCTGCGTAACGTCGCCCGTCACGACGACTTTCGAGCCGAAACCGATGCGCGTCAGAAACATTTTCATCTGCTCGCCGGTCGTGTTCTGCGCTTCGTCAAGAATAATAAAAGCATCCGAGATCGTTCTTCCCCGCATAAATGCCAGCGGCGCGATTTCGATAATGCGTTTTTCAAGCATTTTTGTAACGCGCTCGTTGTCAACCAAATCAAACAAAGCATCGTAGAGCGGGCGCAAATATGGGTCAACTTTGTCCTGTAAATCGCCGGGCAAAAAGCCCAATTTTTCGCCCGCTTCGACCGCCGGGCGAGTTAGCACAATCCGCGTAACTTGTTTAGCAAAAAGCGATTGAACCGCCAGAGCGACCGCCAAAAATGAATTGTGGTTGACAAATCCGTTTGCCACGAATGAATGAGAACCCGGAACATTTAAGTCAAAAACCTGCGCCCGCGATTTTTCAATTACCTTGATTTCCAGAAAAAGTAATTTTTTCTCCAAAATTTCTTTGAGATAAAATAAAGATTCCGATTGCGTCTCTTTAGCTTGCAAAATAGCGAGCAGTTCGGAAAGTTTGGCGTAACTCGGACGGCGGCGTTCAATCCGGTAATCCCAAAATCGCTTGTGTTCGGCGCGAGTTAAGGTTGCGCTTTTGACAGCCGAATTCAAATGAACTTTTAAGAATGGGACAACATCAACATTTAAGTTGGATTTTCGTAAAATTCTTCGCGCCTTTTTTCGCTCCAGTCGAAAGCCGATGAGATTGTCAAATTTTTCAGCTTCTTCGCCGGAAATCGTCAAAATAAACGAATAATGTGGTGCGCCCAAATACGTGCCGCGTTTTGGAGACTTAATCGAAACAATCCCGAAATTTAACAGAACGATTTGAACCTGACCGATTAAATTTGCGGAAATTGACGAAAGAACGATGTTGCCGTCGCGCTTTCCAACCGTTCCGTCCGCGTCGAAAAGACCGCTGAGAAACGCGGCGACAATCGGCTGCGGAGCTTTCAGAACGGCTTTCGGGAGGCATTTTGTCTCACTTTTTCCGTTTGACAGACCGAGATGCAAAAGAAGCTGATAAAATCCCGAACTCGCAATCGCATAATTCATCGGATTGCCGCCGTTGGGATAAACTTTCAAACCGAAACGATCCGCGTAACGATTGAAAGCCGAAACTATCGAATCGTCGGCAGTCGCAAAAATGATTCTATTCTTCACGGTTAAACAACCGTCGCCGACCAAAATTCCCAACAAATAAGCGAGTTCGTCGTCAATTTCATTAATTTTAACTTTCTTCGACGAAAAATCCTTGACGTTCGGTTGATATTCAAATTCGATTTTCGTCTGCGAGCCGAACATTTTTTGCCCGCGCTGCAAAGCGACAAAATCGCCCAGCTGCAACTTGTCGGCGCGTTTCCAGTTGATGTTGCCATCGGTGTTAATCGTCAGCAGAGGATGTTCGGGCGTGGTTTCGATGGCAAAGCCGAAGCGGGTCGTAAATTTCAGCGTTTCACTTTCGCCGCCGTTATAAACAAACGCGGCTTGCTCCACGCCGTTTATTCCGCACACCTGAAAATCGGCGGGCGCGAATTTGTCAAATTCGACGTTTTGGCAAAGTTCGCCGATTTCAAGCATTCCACGGTCGGTTAAAACCAGCGAATTTTCCCTGATACATTTTCCCGTTCCCGCCGGACCGATGCCGAAAGTCAAATCCTTGTCCTGAATCGCTTCGATATATCTGCGCTGATTGGCGGTTTTCGGGGCGACGGCTTTTTTGCCCGACGGGTTGAAACGCGCTTTGGTGAAATAATCTTTCAGCGAATAAGCGCGGTCTTCGGCGATTTGTTTGAAGGCATCGCG
>JAJAYR010000538.1 GCA_026786155.1 Pyrinomonadaceae bacterium | reverse complement strand
TTGCGCCTTTGCGTGAAATAGTTCTCACGCAAAGGCGCAAAGGTCGCCGAGAAAAACAAAAGGTGCAATAACTTAATTTGTTAATACGGTTATCGGTTCAAAACAAATGATAATTTTAATGTTTTTGCTGCAATTTGATTGGGAGAAACTGCGTCCCGAAAATATCTTCGGCGGGCAGGTTTTAGAGCGCACACCGGCGGGTTTGACGATTGTTTATCTCATCGGAACGGCGGTTTTGCTCGTTTTGCTGGTGATTTCATTTTTGAGCAATTTTCGCCGCCCGAAGTTTAACTTTGAGCAGGATTTGCCGAAGGAAGTTAAACGTCGGCTGACGACGACGCTGGCGAATCGGAGTTTGCGCGTCTGGCAGTTCGTCTTCATTTTTCTGGCGTTGGTCGTCTATGGTTTTCACGTTTATTGGACTTATTTCGCCGACGACAGCAACGAACAATTTCAAGCGTTAAGTTACAAAGATTTACGCAACCGGCGAACGCAGGCGGCGCGTCTGCGCGGTTGGATGCTCGACCGTTCCGGCAAATTGGGCGGTGCGCTGGCGTATTACAAACTCGACGGGGACGGCGACATCAACCGCGTTTTTTCCCTCGAAAAAGAAATGGCGCACTTGCTCGGAACGGAGCGCGGAACGCCCGGACTCGAACGGACAATTTATAAAGCCGGAGACGATGCAACTCCCGAAGCGTGGGAAGTTTTAACCAAAATCAAGCACCAGGAAGACGAACAGCGCGATGTCAAAATCACGATTGACCGCGATTTACAGGCATTTATCGCCGACCAATTAAAAGATAAAAAAGGGGCGATTGTCGTTTTGAATCCGCAAACCGGCGACGTTTTGGGAATGTATTCCAATCCGGCTTTTAACATCACGGAAGCGCAAACGCTCGAAAATTATCTAAAGCTCGAAGGCGACAAACGTAACAAACCGCTTTTGAATCGGGCGACGCGCGAGTATTACGTTCCGGGTTCGACCTTTAAAACCTTTACAATGATTTCCGCCTTTCGCGCCGGAAAACAAAATACTTTGTTGACGAGTTCGCCCGGAGGTTTTGTGCCGTTTCGCGGTTCGCGTTCGATAACCGATGCGAACGGCGGCTGTGAACCGCCGTTCGGCTGCACGACTTTGAATATCGCGCAGGCTTTCGAGGCTTCGAGCAACCAGTATTTTTCGCAGATGGCGGTTGAACTCGGCAAGGAAAGAATCCGCGAAACCGCCGGAGCGTTGAGCATTTTAGCGGTTGAAACGCCGGAAGACGCTTTGCAGGGAATCTTTTTCGCCGACATCTGGAACACGAGTAACGACCGCATCAAAAACGCGCTCGCGCCCGAACAATCAACTATTGTTACAGGCAGCAAAATATCGGCTTACGATGTCGGACTCGAAGGACTGGGACAAGGTTACGCCGGACAGATGACACCGTTTCAGATGGCTTTAGTCGCGTCCGCACCGGCGAATATGGAAGGGAAGCTGATGAAGCCGCGCATCGAAATGGACGTTGCGCCGCAGATGTTTTCGCAAGTTCTCTCGCCGCCGCAAGCCGCGCAGATTCGTGAAATTATGGGACTCGTTACCGAAGGCAGCGGCGGCACGGCGACCAGAGTTTTTGCCAATGTGCGGGCAGCGGGCATTCGTTCGGGCGGCAAAACCGGCACGGCGGAAAAACAAGCACCGCTTTACGACGAAAAAACCGGCAAACTGAAAACCGTCAAGAAAAAACGCAAAGACGAAAACGGCAACACAGTCGAATACAACGCGCCGGTGATGTTTGAACGCACCGACAGTTGGTATATTTCCATCGCGCCGCTCGAACGTCCGCAACTGGCGATTGCCGTCGTCGTCGAAGGCGGCGGTTACGGTGCGGCAATTTCCGCCCCGATTGCCGCGCGAATTATTTTGAAAGCGCGTGATTTGGGACTTTTGGGCGAGCAGTATAAACCGAAACCGCAGTTGCCGAAAATTCCGCCGACGAAGAAGAAAAAGAAATAATTTAACCGCCGATAAACACAGATTGAGCAGATGAATAGGTTTTCTTTTGACATTTCAAAAATCAAATTTCAGATAGAAATTAAAATTTTCGGCGATGTTTCAGATTTTTTGAGTAAATTTACTTCGGAATAGATGAGAGATGAAAGATGATAACTGATAGATTGTTCCGGTTTATCTCTCATCTCTCATCTATCATCTGTCAGCTGTCATCTATTCCGAGGGTTTCTCTGCCGGCATAATTTGTGAAACACTACCAAATTCTTATTCGTGCCGTTCGTGTCATTCGTGGCTAAAAAAACTTATGAAAAACCGCGCATCAACCCACGTTTTAATTTTGCTTCTGGTCGTCGCGCTGACGGCAATCGCGCATTATTCAATCTATTACGGCGCGTTGATTCGCGGCTATGAAACTTCAAATCTAACGGCGGGCAGAAATCTCGGGCTGCTTTTTATATTAGCGATGCTGCCGGTTTTGCTCGCTCGTTTCGGTAAATTTCAAGGCAATTACACGCTCTACACTGCGGCGGTTTTGCTTTTTTCCATCGGATTAACTGTCCAGTATCGCCTGTTCAGCGACCCGGAATATACTTCGCGCAAAGACAAAGCCGAAGCGCGACAGGCGAAAATCAAAACGCTGCAACTGCATTACATACAGGAAAATTATTCGGCGGAGAAAAAGCAAATGATGGGCTTGCCCGCCGTGCCGCCGTCGCCGGTTGATTTATCGCAGGAAACTCCGCGCCCGGCGGAAAGCGATTTGACGGACGTTTTTCTGTCGGGCAGAACCTTGATTCCGCTGCTTGCTATCGCTTGTTTTCTCGGCACGTTCGTTTTATTTCGGCGCGACGACGTTTTAGAGTTTTTACAGCGCAACGGTTTCGCCGTCGTTCTGTTGACTTTAGTTCCGTTGATTCTCGCGGCGATAACTTCGCGGGCGGGCAAATCTATCGGTAATATGACACCCTGGGAACCGGCGAAAATTCCGTTTCTCATTGGTTTCGCGGCGATTCTCGCCGTTCTTTATAAAAATCTGGCGCGAACTTACTGGGGCGTACCGCGGGCGAAAGACGTGATTCCGCTGGTTTTTATGGCGATTCTGCCGTTCGTGCCGTTTTTCGTTTTGAAGGATTTCGGGCAGATGATGGTTTTCAGTTCGGTTTATGCGACGCTTTATTTAATCGCCGTCCGTCGTCTGCCGCAAAGATTCGTTTTGGTCGGAAGCGTCGCGCTGCTCATCAGCGTTTTGGTCGTCGGCGCGTTGCCGGAAAAAACGCAGGAAAAAATTCCGCTGCTTCCGACTTTAGCAAGTCCGGTTAAAAAGGTTCTGCCGGACAGAATTCAGCAGCGATTTCATCTGTGGCTCGACGGCTTTAATCCGCCGACACCGGAAACCGATTGGTGGAAGGAAGATTACGACGATTATTACGCGAAACTCGTCAAAAAAGACCCGAATCTGCCGCAGATGCTTGAAGAAGACCCAAATCTGCAAAAAACAATTAACATTGATGCCTGGTTCGACGTGCTGGCTTTTCAACCGGCGCAGGCGACGTTCGGCGTGGCTTCGGGCGGGACGACCGGGCGCGGTTTGGGATTGGGATTCGTCGAACTGATTCCGGTCGCCGACTCCGATTACATCTATGCCGCCGTCGCCGAAGAACTTGGACTTTTCGGCGGTTTATTGTTAATCTTTGCGCTGATAACTTTTGTCAGCGCAGGCGTTCGGACGGCGATTGACGCGCGGGATATGTTCAGCAAATTGTGCGCCGTCGGCTTGACGGCGTTCATCGGTTTTCAGGCATTAGTCAATATGGGCGGCATCACGCGGGCGTTGCCGATGACGGGAATTACACTGCCGTTCGTCAGCCACGGCGGTTTTTCGCTCGTTACGAGTTTCGTGATGCTCGGAATGCTTTTGGCTTTCTCACATCGCAACGCGGCTGACTTTAATCAAGTTCAAAATTTGGAGAATAAATGACGAAGAATAATTTTCAAATCGAATCGGCGGCGATTTCCGACAGAGGATTGAGCGAAAAGCGTCCGCAAAACGAAGATTCGTATTTGGAATTAAACGCGCAGGGACTTTTCGCCGTCGCCGACGGCGTGGGCGGAGCGCAGGCGGGCGATGTCGCGTCGCAGATGGCGGTGGAAATTTTGGGCGAAGCATTTATCAATCTGCCGAAAAACGGCGATGTCGAAGATTTGATGAAACTCGCCATCGAACGCGCCAACACCGCGATTTTTCAGATGTCGCACGACCTCGCCTCGCTTTCGACGATGGCGACGACGATTGTCGCGCTGCACGTCGCCGATAACATCGCCACCATCGGACACGTCGGCGACTCGCGGCTTTACCGGCTCGACCCGAAAGGCAATCTTTACCGCGAAACGCAAGACCATTCGATGGTTGAAGAAGAAGTTCGCGCCGGACGAATGACCGCCGCGCAAGCCGCCAATCATCCGAGCAAAAACGTCATTTCCCGCGCTCTCGGCGCGGACAGCGCGGTAGAAGTTGATATGAAAACGATAATGATTGAGCCGCACACTAAATTTCTGGTGTGTTCGGACGGCATTACGCGCCATATTGACGATTTTCAACTGCGCGAACTTTTAAGATTCGACGACACGCCCGCCAGCATCTGCCAGCGAATGAAGGAAATTTGTTACGAACGCGGCGCGGAGGATAACCTGACCGCCGTTATCGCCGAGATTACGGATAAAAATACCAGAATGCCCGTTGTTGAAAAGCCGGTTGATTGGGAAGAACCGACCGTTGCCGCCGCGCGTCCGCCGCATATTGTCGAACCGTCATTTGTTGAGGAAGAAATTCCGACGCAGCCTTTAGTGATGCCGGTTGCGGAAGACTTTCCGGCGCGTGAAGCCGAACCTGAACGAGCCGTTCCGGTTTTAGTTCCGACTCCGGCTGCCAAAATCGCTGCTCCGACTAAAATTGAAATTGTTCCGGCTAAAATTGAAAAGGAAAACGAAATTTACCGCGTCGAAGAGAAAAGCGGAAGCGGTTTTTTCGGTAAATTTCTGTCTTCTTTACTGTTGCTCGTCGTCGGCGGAATTTTGGGCGCGGGCGCATATTATCTTTGGGCGCAAAACAATACGCCGCCGGTCATTCCGCAATTGGCTCCGCAATCGCCGAATATCGAGTATTCGTCTTTTGAAAATCTGCGCCGCAGCGTTGATACCGACCCGAACAATTACATCAACAAAAACGCCGCCATCACGCAGGATGCCGAAGGTTTGTATCTTTTGGGACGCGCTTATCTGCTGGTCGGAAAATTCCCCGAAGCCAAAAAGCATCTGGAAGAGGCGAAAAATAAACTGGGACAAGCCAACATCATCAACAATAAAGTTCTGGCGACCGACATCGCGCTCGGACTGGCGATTATTGACGACGCGGCGGCGCAGAACAAATTTCAAAGTCAGGTGAAAGTCGGAAATCCCGAAGCGAACACGCCGAATAACACCAATCCCGGTAACAAGACAAATTTTTAAATTTATTGACAGATTATCTGCGGATTTCCTCTTGGCGTTTATTTTGCCCGTTGGGTTGTATATTTTTAAACGCCAACACCCCACAAACCCCACGCAAAAAAAAAAAAATGA
>JAJAYR010000537.1 GCA_026786155.1 Pyrinomonadaceae bacterium | reverse complement strand
GTATTACGCGACGAACAAAGCCGCGACGGACGAACGCTACATTTTATTATCGCGCCGCGTCTCCGAACGCGAATGGTTTTCCGCCGTTTCCCAGCTCGAAGATTTGGGAATGGAAGAAGGTTTTATGCAGGAATACGAATCGGCTTCGCATTATTATCGCCCCGATTTTGCGGACGCGGAAAAGCCTTTTAAAGATATTCGGGATTTTCAATAACAGATAAATTCGGCAAATTGAAAGCCTTGTAAAAATGAGCGAAAAAGAGTTAATTGAATATATCGAGCAAAATCTCGAAAACAGCCCGATGATTGACACGGAGACGGGCATTGCGGCGGTCAATCAACTGGCGGAGATTGCGGAACGGGAAGGTGTCGAATGGGCGTTGGCGGGCGGAATTGCGATGCACCTTTACGGGTCGCCGCGCTTGACGAAAGATGTTGATATTATTTCGACGAAAAGGTTGTCGCTTCATTCGATTCGCCCGCTTGGATTCGGCGGTGAATCTTACGAAGTTACGGTCGGCAAAAAGAAAATTTACGTTGATTGGATTGTCCGCGAAGACAATTATCGCGGATATTATATTCAGGCGATGAAAGATGCGGCGACGCTGAAAAACGGTTTGCGCGTTATTACAACGGAATGGCTGGCAATTTTGAAATATATTGCCGGGCGCGAAAAGGATTTGGACGACATCATTTATTTGTTGAGAAAAAACGGTTACGTCAGACGCGGCGTGATTAAGCAAAACATCGTCAAAACCAAAAACGAAGATGTCTGGTTTGCGATGCTTCCGAACTGGCAGAGGCTTTTCGATATAGCCGACAGCAAAATTGCCGAACGCGACAAATACTATCGAGACCCGATGCGCTAGTGCTTTATAACGTAAATTTTGACAATTAAAAATTCGTCCGACGTTTGGAGTTACAACTTTAGTTGGCTCGCTCGCCGGCAAGCGAGCCAACTAAAGTTGCAACTCCAAACTGTAAGAATTTACGTTACAAACCAATAGGACGAAGATTTCGAGGAGTGAAAAAATGAATATCGGAGAAAACGCGCCGGATTTTACGCTGCCAGACGGCGAAGGGAAAGATTGGAAATTGTCGGCGCAACTTGGAAAGACGGTCGTGCTGCTGTTTTATCCGGGCGACAACACGCCGGTTTGCACGAAACAGCTTTGCTCGGTGCGTGATAACTGGTCGGATTATCAAAAAACCGGCGCGGAGGTCGTTGGCATTTCGACCGATACGGTTAAATCACATCAAGGTTTTGCCGAAAAAAACGATTTGCCGCTGACGCTTCTCGCCGATGAAAATGGTGAAGTCGTGGAGAAATACGCGGTCAAATCGTGGCTGCCGGGACGTTCGGCACGGGCGGTCGTCGTGATTGATACAACGGGAAAAATCGCGTATCACAAAGTTCAGGCGTTGAGTTTGTTTGCGCCTTCGGACGCGGACGTTTTGGCGGCGATTCGGGAAGCGTCGAAGTAAATCGCCGCTTGGATTGTTTGCAAATTCAAAATCTAAAACCTAGAATCGAGAATCAAGGAGAAATAAAATGGCTTTATTTTCAAGTGATAAATTTAAATGCGCCCGCTGCGGACAAAAAAACGAACCGCTCGGTTTCGCGCCGATTCCGACCGAACTCGGACAAAAAATCGGCGGCGAAATGTGCAAAGAATGTTGGGCGGAATGGCTGCAAAAGCAGAAACAATTAATCAATCATTTCGGCATTGATATTTCAAATTCTGATTCGCACGAATTTCTGTTTGACCAGATGAAGATTTTCTTCTACAACGAAGGCGTGGAACTCGCGCAGATTGACACGACCAAGGAAGGTAATGTGAATTGGTAAAAGCAGGTGTTTGCTGATTTTTCGGAACGGGCGGCGCGAAAATCGTCGTCCGTTTTTGTTTGGGAATATATTCAATCTGAAACCGCATCTTAAATTCAGGCGAATTCAATCACGGAAAATATATGATGCGAAAAACTTTAAGCGTTTTGATTCTTTTTGCTGCCGTCGCAATCTTCGGCGGTAATTCGTTCGGAATGACCAAATACAAAAAACAGGCGAAGGTTCGTGCGCCGGAACTGACCGGCGGCAAAGGCTGGCTCAACACCGACAAACCGCTGTCAATCGCCGGTTTGAAGGGCAAAGTTATTCTGCTCGATTTCTGGACTTACGGCTGTATCAACTGCATTCATATCATTCCCGATTTGAAAAAACTCGAAGCGAAATATCAAAAGGAACTCGTCGTCATCGGCGTTCATTCCGCCAAATTCGACAACGAAAAAGATACCGACAACATCCGCCAAATCGTTCTGCGCTACGGCATCGAACACCCGATTGTCAACGACGCGGACTTTAAGATTTGGGAAGCCTACGCGATAAAAGCCTGGCCTGGTTTGGTTGTCATTGACCCGAACGGCTACGTTATCAAAACGCTTTTCGGCGAAGGACATCTTGCGGAACTCGACCAAACCATCGGCGAAACCGCCGCCGAGTTTCGCAAAAAAGGTGCGCTCAACGAACAGCCTTTGAAATTGGCTCTGGAAAAAGCGAAATTCGGCGATTTGCCGCTGGCGTTTCCGGGCAAAGTTTTGGCAGATGAAAAAACAAAGCGGCTTTTTATCGCCGATTCTAATCACAATCGCATCGTCATAACGGATTTCGGCGGCAAACTGCTTGAAACAATCGGCAATGGAAATGCAGCGATGACCGACGGTGATTTTACGAAAGCCGCGTTTAATCGTCCGCAGGGATTGGCGTTGGACGGCGACCATCTTTACGTTGCCGACACGGAAAATCACGCGATTCGGCGGGTTGATTTGAAAGCGAAACGGGTTGAAACGATTGCCGGAACGGGCAGTCTGGAAAATTTTAACGGCGCGGGCGGCGATGGTTTGAAAACGTCGCTGCGGTCGCCCTGGGATTTGTCGCTCGTCGGCGAAACGCTGTATATTGCGATGGCTGGCTCGCATCAGATTTGGCGTTTGGATTTGGCGAAGAATCTGATTGAACCGTATGCCGGAACGCGGGCGGAAGCGCGGATTGACGGCAGCATCAAGGAAGCGGCTTTTTCGCAGCCGTCGGGAATCGTCTCGGACGGGAAACGTCTTTGGGTTGCCGACAGCGAAGCCAACATTATCCGCGAAATTGATTTTGCAAAGGAAGCGGTTGAAACGCTGGTCGGCGGCGATTTATTTCAATTCGGCGATAAAGACGGCGAAGGCGACGACGTGCTTTTGCAGCATCCGCTGGGCGTTGCGCTTTACGACGGGAAAATTTTGATTGCCGATACTTACAACCACAAAATTAAGATTCTCGACGCTGAAAAACAGACGGTCGAAACATTTCTCGGCACGGGAAAATCAGGGCAAAGCGACGGCGCGAAAGCTACTTTTTACGAACCCGGCGGATTATCAATCGCGGACGGCAAATTATTTATCGCCGATACGAATAATCAGGCAATTCGCGTTGCAGACTTGAAAACGAAAATTGTTTCGACTCTGAAAATCGAAGGTTTAACGCCGCCGATACAAATACAAAAAACCGAAACGGAGAGTTCCACGCCGAACGCGAAGGAAACGAAACTCGCAACCAAAACAGTCGCGGCGAACTCGGCAAACTCGCTGATTTTCAATATCAAGATGCCGGAAGGTTTTCATCTGAACCCGAACGCGCCGCAGAGATATGAAATTTCGACGACCGACGAAAAGAGCATCAAAATCGCCAATCCGACGCAGAAATTCAAAACGCTTCCCG
>JAJAYR010000536.1 GCA_026786155.1 Pyrinomonadaceae bacterium | reverse complement strand
TCCGCTTTCATATTCGACCGTCGCCACCTGGTCGAGCCGCAACAGCGAACCCGAGGGAGAGCGAATCGGCAGGGCTTTGAGCGTGTCGAGCGTTTGAGTTCGGGCATCGGCGAGAATGACGCGCACATTGATTAACCTGCCTTTTTGCAGAATCGCGGTCGAAGCGTCGCCGCTCAAAGCAATCGTCACCGAATTGGCAATCTCCTGCGGCGTGATGCCGAACCGCGCGGCTTGCTCCGGGTTGACGTTAAAGGTAAGTGCCGCGCCGCTGACGATTACGCCGTTGTTGGTGTCAACCACGCCGGAAACTTTCTGGATTGATTCTTCGACTTTGGTCGCCGTTTCCTGCAAAACTTTTCTGTCTTCACCGAACAAGCGAATCTCAATCGGCGACGGCGAACTCGTCAAATCGCCGATTAAATCTCCCAGAATTCCGACGAATTCGATTTGCAGAGCCGGTTCGCTGCCTTCGATTTTTTTCCGTATTTCGTCAATCACTTCGCCGGTCGGTCTGGCATGATTCGCTTTGAGTTTGACCATATAATCGCCGCGATTCGGTTCGGTAATTGACAAGCCGATTTGCAAGCCGGTGCGTCTGGCGTAACTCTCAATTTCCGGCGTGTCCTGTAAAATCTGCTCGACGTGACGCAACAGGCGGTCGGTTTCGGATAGGGACGTTCCCGGCGGAGAATTGTAATCGAGAACGAACGCGCCTTCGTCAAAAGCGGGCAGAAATTCCGAGCCGAGTTGATTGTAGAGAAAATACGAGCCGATTAAAATGATGCCGCTCGCCGCGACGACCAGCCATTTGTTTTTAAGCGAAAAGCGCAAAAGCCATTCGTAAGGTTTGACGATGAGGCTTAAAACCTTACCGAGTTCTTCTTCATTATGCGTTTTGCTTTTTTTAATTTTAACGAATTTTTCCGCTAAAACCGGCGTGAACGTCAACGCCAAAACCAGCGATGTCAGCAGCGCGACCGCCATCGTCAGCGCGAGCGAGCGAAAGAAAACGCCGGTTACGCCCGTCAGCAAAGTGAGCGGCAGAAACACGACCACCGGCGTAATCGTCGAACCGATAATCGGAATCGTGATTTCGGAAACCGCCGTTTCGATGGCTTTCAGCCGCGATTCGCCGCGCAGCAGATGCGAATAAATGTTTTCGACGACGACGATGGCATCGTCAATCACGAGTCCGATTGCCGCCGCGACACCGCCGAGCGTCATCAAATTAAACGACAGCCCGACCAGATACATCGCCAGAAAAGTGGCTAAAATCGTCACCGGAATCACCAGAATGGCGACAAAAGTCGTCCCGACGTTTCGCAAAAAAGCGTAGAGAATCAGCACCGATAAAATCAGACCGATAAGAATCGCGTCGCGCACCGAGTTTATCGAATCGCGGACGAGCAGCGATTGGTCGTAGTAAAGGGCGAGTTTGACATCGGCGGGCAAGTGTTTGTTTATGGCGGCAAATTCCGTTTTCACCTCGTCGGTAACGGTGACGGTATTGGCTTCCGGCTGGCGCAGCACGTCGAGCAGAACGGCGTTTTGCCCGTTGGAATTGACGATCACATAACTCGGCTCGCTGCCTTCGCCGACGGTTGCCACGTCCGCAATCGTTACGGGAACATTATTGACGACGGCGACGACGATTCGATTAAGTTGTTCGGGCGTGGTCGCCTGCCCGCTGACGAGCGCGAGTTCCAGCCCGTGATTTTCTTCGACGAGTCCGGGCGAAGCCAGGATATTTGAATTTTTCACCGCGTCGGCGACTTGCTGAAGCGAAACATTGTGGGCGTTTAGTTTTTCCGGTGAAACCTTGATGTGATATTCACGGACTTTTCCGCCTGAAACCTGCACGTCGGCGATTCCTGCCAGACGCGCCAGACGGGGTTTTATCGTGTAAGTCGCAATGTCGCCGAGTTCCGTCGGGCTGCGTTTTTCCGATGTCAGACTGTAGCTCAGGACGGGGAAAACCGCGAAAGTCAGGCGTTCGACGTGCCGGATTTGCGCCGTCGGCGGCAAGGTTAATTGCGCGAGTCTGGCTTGCACGAGCTGCAAAGCCTCTTTCGGATTCGTGTTCCAATCGAAAAATAAATTGACTTCCGCCGCGCCGCGCGCGGTCGAGGATTTGATGCGGGCGATGCCGGGAATGCCGTTCATCGCTTCTTCGACCGGGCGCGTCACGGAAACGAGCATCTGGTCGGCGGGAATCACACCGTTATCAACGACAACCACGACGCGCGGAAAATCGGTATTCGGAAAAATCGCCGTCGGCAATTGCCACGCCGCGTAAATTCCCAACAGGCAAAGCAAAGCGACGACGACCATTACGGCGCGTTTCTGGGTTGAAATTATTCCGGCGAAATTCATATTTTTACTAAAAAAAGAAATTAGCCACAAACAAACACGAAAAGGCACGAAAAGATAAGAAAGATGAAATCACAATAAAATAAAAGATAGAAAAATGAAATTATTTTGGTTCTATTTCGTGTTCTTTCGTGTTTGTTCGCGGCTAAACCTCTTCATCAATTTTCTTCCTTTGGCGCGTCTTTGACGATTTCGACTTTCGTTCCGTCGGGCAGCGCGTAATTGCCTTCGACGACGATAGTTTCGCCGCCCGTTAAACCTTCGGTGATTTGAATTTTGTCGCCGGT
>JAJAYR010000535.1 GCA_026786155.1 Pyrinomonadaceae bacterium | reverse complement strand
TGGCAAACCGGCGCAATCCGGGCAGCTTTCCTTGCAGCTACATTTATCACCGCCGCCGCCTTTGTTTTTGATACCCGTAATGCAGCAAGACGACGGAGTAACTTTTTTCGCCTCCGACATCAGATAACACATCGGCGGATCATTCGGGCTGTAGGCTCCGGCTTTAATCAGCGTAAATGCTACGCACTTGGGATTTTTGTCGCAGTCTGCCTGACATTGTTCGGGAGTCGTCCCGCGATAATAAGTCAGAGATTGTCCGTCACCCTGGTTGATTGAGCCTTGTTGTATCGGTCCCCAACCTGAACCGCCGCCGGTTTTGCTGCCGCCGCTGCACGCGCCCGGTTTTCCGGCTAATTTTTCAGCTTCTTCGCAGCACAAATCGCCTTTTTCAAAACGCCAGCCTAAACCCGGCGTTCCCGTTCTGATGAGAAACACTGAAGTCTCCTTGGTCTGATCCTTCGTCCAAACCGAATAATCACGGCAGCAGTAATCGAAAAATTTATCATTGCCGCGAAGTTCTTCCATTAACGCCGTCGCTTCCGCAAAGGTGCAGCCGTCAGGTTCTGAACGAGTACACTTCCCACCCGCAGCTAAAACAGTTTCGTATGGAACGTAAAAATTCTTACCGCCTCCCTGCTGTTCTCTCGCTACTGAGAGCCAATCAAAACGACCCGCACACGGTTCCTCTCTAACCCAAACCCGCCAGCCTTTTGACTTCTTTTCCTGTCCCGATACTTTTATATCGGATGACAAAAAGAATGTTCCAACAGCAACTAAAACGACTACAATTGTTAGCGAAAGAATCGCCAAACGGATAATTTTCTTTTTCATTGTTTTTCACTTCCTTTTCAATCAAATTTTTTGACGTGGTTGCCGGACGGCAAATTTCCGACACGACGACATGTTTGCAGTAAAATTTTCGCTAAACGACGGATAAAAGTAACGAAAGAAAAACGAAATTTTTCCGAAAACAGTTGATTTTTAGAAAAAAGACGCGCTTTTTCAGCAATTGATTTCGATTAAGTCAAATTGCAAAGCAAAGTTTTCTTTGCAATGGCGAAGGCTTCCCGATATAATTAGCTACTCTCCGAACACGGGTTAAAGTAACGAAAAAAATACGAAATTTTACGAAATTTCATCGAAACGAACGGTTGTGGGCAGCTATGGATTCGCCGGAAAGCCAAATTTATCGCTTTGCAGACATTGAAGTTGATGCCTTGCGCTGCTATCTCAAATGCGGCGGCGAAGAACGGCATCTGCGTCATAAGACTTTTCAAGTTCTCGTTTATCTGCTCGAACAACGCGGGCGCGTTGTCAGCAAAGACGAACTCATACACGAGGTTTGGAAGGACACGGCGGTAGTTGACGACGTTTTGGTGCAAAGCGTCAAAGACATTCGCCGCGCTCTCGGCGACGATTCGCACCACTCGCGTTTCATCAAAACAATCCCGAAATCCGGTTATCGCTTCATCGGCACGTTTGAGGAAGAAGAGGAGAAAGGGAGAAAGAGAGAAGGGGAGAAAAGAAACTCAGAGACGCGGCGACGCGGCGGCGCGGAGAACAAACTTGGAACTTGGAACTTGGAACTTGGAACTGAAAAAGACCAAAGACCAAAGACCAAAGACCGAAGACCAATTTCCTTATTCAAGAACCGCGCTGTTTTAATGGTTATTTCCGTTTCGATCATTGCCTTATCCCTTTTCGTATTTTTGGGTCAAACTTTCCGGCAGCAGACAAGCGAAATTACTCTGACCAACACGCCGGGCAAAAAGCCGCTCGTCGTGATGTTTTTTGAAAATCAGTCGGGCAATGAGGAACTCGATTGGCTGCGCGAAGGTTTGGCGGATATGTTAATTACAAATCTTTCGCGCTCCGACCGGCTGACGGTTTTAAGCCGCGGGCAACTTCGCGTTTTGTTGGAAAGAACAAAACGCGATTCCGCCGAGAAAATCGGTTTTGACGAAGCACTTGAAATCGCCCGCCGAACCGGAGCGGAAGCCGTTATCACGGGTAGTTTTGCGCGGCTTGGTGAAAAAGTGCGGCTCGAAGTCCAACTCCACGACGTAAAAACCGGCGGGTTGAACGCCGCTGAAAGTTTGACGGTTGACCGGGCGGAACAGATTTTGACCGAAATCGATTTGCTCTCGCTGAAGTTGGCAAATCGCTTGGGCGCGTCGGAAAACAAATCGGCGGATTTGACCCAAGTGATGACGAATAATCTCGAAGCGTATCGTTATTATTCGCTGGCGGTCGAAAAGGCGCAGGCTCTGCATAATCAGGAAGCGATTGAGATGCTCGAACGAGCCGTCGCGCTCGACCCGGATTTTGCGATGGCGCACGCCCGCATCGGTTACGCCTACGCGCTGTCCTGGGGTTTGGCGGAAAAAGGCAAACCGCATCTCGAACGCGCTTTTCGGCTGTCGGAACGCCTGACCGAAAAAGACCGTTTATCTATCGCGGCGTGGTATGCGACGGCAAATCTCGATTACCCGAACGCAATTCAAGCGTTCCGGGAAATCATCGTGCGCTTCCCGCTCGAAATCGAATCGTATTGGCGTTTGGCGCGGTTGCAGGCGGGCGAGGAACGACTGGACGAAGCCGTCGAAACTTTGAAGCAGGGATTGCTGATTGACCCGGAAGCCAAAGATATTTACAACGCGCTCGGCGGCACGTTTTCGCTTCTGGGCAGACACGACGAAGCGCGGACGGCGCACGAGCGTTACGTCGCGCTCGCGCCCGCCGAGCCGAACGCTTACGACAGTTTAGGATTGACTTACCAATGGGCGGGCAATTTTCCGGCGGCGATTGAGAATTACAACCGCGCTCTCGAACTGAATCCGAATTTTGAAATTGCCGTCATCCATCTGGCAAACACTCGTTTTCAACTCGGACAATATCGCGCGGCGATTGATTTATACCGCCGTTACATCGCGGCGGCGAAGTCGGACGGCGAGCGCGGGCGCGGCTTCGACTCGCTCGCGTATATTTATTTAAAAAAGCGGAATTTCGCGGAAGCCGAAAAAGCCTTGAACGAGGTGCGGAAATTTAGAAAAGCCCCAATTTGGAATCAGTTTCTCATCACGCTCGAACGCGGCGACCCGGTTACAGCGGCGGAACTTGAAGAATTTTTTTCCGCCAAATCGCTTGACACCGACCGCGGAGCGCGAGCCAAACAACGATTTGATTTTCATCTGCGCGGAATCGTCGCGCTCAAAAACAATCAAACGGACGAAGCGATTGCCAACTTTAAAGAAGTTGTCCGGCGACCGCCGCCGACCTGGAACATAGACGCATACGAAGATTGTCTCGCCAATGCTTATTTGGAACTCGGACGATTTGACGAAGCCGCCGCCGAATACGAGCGCGTTTTGCGGCTTAATCCGCATTACCCGCTCGCGCAGTTCCATCTCGCCCAAACTTTCGAGCGCAAAGGAGAATTTGAAAAGGCACGCGCCTATTATCAAAATTTTCTTGAATTATGGAACGAGGCTGATGAGGAGCTATCAGAAATTTTAGAGGCGCGGAGATTTTTAAACGGATTATAAATTCCGAATCTAAATCGGTTTTCGGTCTAATGTAAAAGATTTTTGTTTCTTTCTTTTGCTTCGCTGAGGAGATAGCTGTAATGTTCGCCCATAAAATCGGTTCGCGCCGCATAAATACTAGCGATAACGCTTCTGTCAGTCGGACGGAAAATTCGCAGCATAACCTTCCGATGCCGTATAAAACCTCTCGCGTCAATGATGACGATTGCCCGCATAAATTGAATGGGCAGCAGCCGGTGCGAGCCGTATATTTCAGTAACTTTCCTGTCAGTATCCGCCAGAATCGGCAGCGGCAAACCGTAATTCTTTGAAAAGTCTAAATTTTCATCCGCCTTGTCGGGCGAAATGCCGACTATCGAGGCTTTGGTTTGCAGATAATCCGCCCAATGGTCACGAATCGAACACATCTGTTTGGTGCAAACGAGGGTTTCGTTTTTCGGATAAAAAAGCAAAGCCGTTACTTTGCCGAATTGTTCGGACAAACGCTATTTTTTGCCGCGTTCCGTTTCGAGAACAAAATCAGGGGCTTTTTCGCCGACTTCGATGCTTGAAGATTCGTCCGAATCATACCAAAAACTGCTCATATAAAAATAGATTTTTAAGCCGTTACATAGCCGATTTCTTCGATTGTTTTGTCAATTTCTTCCTGAAATTCAATCGGCAGATTTCCCTTTTCCAATAAATCGTAAAGTCCTTCGAGAGCCTTCGGGTCTTTGGTAATTTTAATCGTATGCAGAACCGCTTTTCGCACATTCATATCCCGATGATTTCCGAGCGCGTTAAAAATCTTTTCGGTTTCGCCCGCTTTTATCAGCAAAGCCATCAGCGTAAAGGCTTCATACGCATATTTGCGGTCTTGATGAACCAGCCGGTCGAACGACATATCAACGAATCCGCTTTCCATCGCCGCCCGCGCCGCCGTTACTATTCTGCCTTCTTCAGCGTCTAATTCGGTGATGCGCGTCCAGGCATCGGCGCGGTCGAAAGTCAGTTTGGTCAAAGCGCGTGCCGCCGCCGCCCGCACTTCGCGCGTCGGGTCGGCGCACGCCATCAAAACCGCTTCAAACACCGATTCGTGGTCGAATTCCGACAAAATCGTAACCGCTTTCGAGCGCAAATTTGCCAGCAAATCATACAGCGCGACTTGTGAAAGAGCTTCGACCGAATTGCGCGTTTTGAACGCCGCCAAAATCCGCACGGCGAGTTCGCGCACTTCGCTGTCTTCCTCCAATTCATCGTGCGTCTGCTCGATGGCATCCATCAGCGCGTCGTCGCCGGAAATCGGCAAATCGTCGAACGAACGGGCGAGTTCAAGCCGCCGAATCGAAAAAACAGGCAAATATTCGCTTGACTTGTCATTGGCTGTAACCGCCTCATTGACCGGCTGGGCATTCGTCGGTGCTGCTTTAACGCCTGTCCCGACCGACGATAATTTAACGGAGTTTTTCTTTTTCGACGATTGCGGCTTTTCTTTCTTTCCGATAAGTTTTTGATTTTTTCGCAGCCACTCCATTTCCTTATCGGCATCGAGCGAGTTTCTGTCATAACTGTTTTCGGCTTCCGCTGATTTTGCGTTGGCGGCTTCCTGACTCGCCTTTTTAGATTTTACCAGCCACCAAATCGCACCGCTCAAACCAAGCACCAAAACCGCGAACATTACATACCACATATTAGAATCTTCCGGCGGCGCGGCTTTCGGCGGAGACTGTGCCGAAATTTTTGCTGTCCCAACCAAAATGAGAAATGTCAGACCCAAAAGCGATGATTTGAATTGACCGGGCGACACATTATTTTTCTTATTCATATTGTTTCGATATTTAATTAAATTTTGCGGGAAGTTATTCGATGGGCGAAAAGATTAGTTCCGACCGTAGTTTTTTGAGCGAAGTTTTGTGAAGTGCAGCGGCTCAAAACTCACCTCTGGAATTATGCACTTTTTTTTTTGGCTTGTCATCTGTTTTTATCATTGTTTATACTTTTTCATCTTTTTTGTTAATTTGTCTTCGTCTAAACTTTAATTTTAGTTTCCAACCTTTACCTGACTCGATTTTCGTAATAAAGTTTAGCTTGTTCCAATTTATTTCAAACTCCCCAACTGAAGCGAAAATGTCAGCGGCTCGAACGGTTTCGGAAACAAATGCGGACGGACTAACACTTGTGCATCGCGGCAAGGTGCGCGATGTCTATCAAATCGGCGACGACCGATTACTGCTCGTCGCCACCGACCGAATTTCCGCGTTCGACTGCATTCTGCCAACCGCGATTCCGAACAAAGGAAAAATTTTGACGCAGCTTTCGGCGTTCTGGTTCGCGCGTTTGAACGATTTGACGCGAAACCATTTGATAACCGCTGATTTTGACGAAATGCCGGAAATCGTTCGCCAAACGGAAGATTTTCGCGGACGTTCGACGCTGGTTAAAAAGACGAAAGTATTTCCCGTCGAATGCGTCGTGCGCGGCTATCTGGAAGGTTCGGGCTGGAAGGATTATTTGGCAACGGGAAAAGTTTGCGGACACGATTTGCCCGAAAATTTGCAGCGTTGCGAAAAACTTCCCGCGCCGATTTTCACGCCCGCGACCAAAGCGCAGAGCGGACACGACGAAAACATTACGGAAGCCGAATTTGCGGAAATCGTCGGAAGCGCAATCGCCGAAAAATTGAAATCGCGGTCGCTGAAAATCTATCGAACGGCGAGCGAATACGCTTTAACGCGCGGCATCATTATCGCCGATACGAAATTTGAATTCGGTGCGGACGCGAACGGCGAGATTTTGCTGATTGACGAGATTCTAACGCCGGACTCTTCGCGTTTTTGGTCGGCAGCAAGTTACGCGCCCGGCAAATCTCAAGCGTCGTTCGATAAACAATTCGTCCGTGATTATCTGGAAACTTTAGATTGGAACAAACAATCGCCCGCGCCCGAATTGCCGACGGAAATCGTCGCAGCCACCGCCTCGCGCTACTCGGAGGCTTATCGAATTTTAACGGGAGAAAAATTTTAGCAATTACGAATTAGGAATTACGAATTACGAATTATTGCAAAACAGCATTCGTAAATTTGGAAATTCGTATTTGTTATTTCGTAATTGAATTATGCTGTTGCGAACTCGAATGGAAAACTTTATTGAAGAGATGCTCGACGGGCAGATTTTGCTCAATGAAGCGA
>JAJAYR010000534.1 GCA_026786155.1 Pyrinomonadaceae bacterium | reverse complement strand
TAAGTGGTTTTACAAAGGCAAAATAAGCAAATAAATATATTTGCCGAATTTCGTTGCCTAATGGTTCACATTAAAGCAGTAGCTTTAACAGTAACTTGAGGTAAAACTCGTAGACTGTTGACAATAAATGATTTAGTTTGATAAAAAAATCTTTACAGTCTAATTTTTTTTGTGCTAAAGTCATTTTCACCTTAACAAGAAATCTGACATTTCTGATATAGAAGGAATCACAACAGATATTTGTAGTCAGGTTTCAAAACTTCCTTTGATATAAAGTTTTATAATCGGGTTTTGGAGTTTAGAGAAGTTTATTCTTAGATTATTTTTTCTTTAATATCTTATGGCTATACGATTTGGAACATCGGGCTGGCGGGCGATAATCGCCGACGAGTTCACCTATACGAATGTTCGTCTGGCGACCGAATCTATTTGCAGTTATTTGAAAAACAATTCGCAGGAAAGCGGACAGAGTTTAATAATCGGACACGATTCGCGGTTTATGGGCGAGAGTTTCAGCCAAGTAGCGGCGGAAATTGCCGAAAAGAAAGGTTTTCGCGTTTTGCTTTGCGACGGTCCGACACCGACACCGACGATTTCACACGCTATTAGAAGCGAGCAAGCGGTCGGCGGCATAAATTTTACGGCTTCGCACAATCCGCCGGAATATCAAGGCATTAAGTTTTCAACTGCCGACGGCGCACCGGCACTGCCCGAAGTTACGAAACAGATTGAGGCGATTATCGAAAACACTCCGAAGGTTGCCGATGCCGACGGCGGCACGATTGAAAAATACGATGCGCGTCCGAAATATCTGGACGATTTGAAAATTAAAATTCAGTTTGACCGAATCGCCGAAGCCAAAGGTAGATATGCCTACGACGCGCTTTGGGGAACCGGGCGCGGATACTTAAACGAGATTCTGCACGAACATGGGTTAAATGTTGAAACGATTCACGATTGGCGCGATGTAACATTCGGCGGAAAATCGCCCGAACCGAGTGAAAAGCAAGTCGGTGAATTAGTGGAAGCCGTTAAATCGAAAAATTTGACGCTCGGATTGGCGACGGACGGCGATGCTGACAGGTTTGGAATAATTGACAGCAACGGCGCGTTTATTACGCCGAACGAATTGGTTGCGCTGCTGGCAGATTATTTGGCGGAAAGCCGCGGTTGGACGGAAGGTTTGGCGCGAAGCGTGGCGACATCACATTTAATTGACCGCGTTGCCGAAAGTCGCGGATTGAAACTTTACGAAACGCCGGTCGGATTTAAATATATCGGCGAGTTGATAAATAAAGACGAGATCATTTTGGGCGGCGAAGAATCCGCCGGTCTTTCCATCAAAGGACATTACCCGGAAAAAGACGGCATTCTGGCTTGTTTGCTGGCGGCGGAAGCGGTCGCAGTGCGCGGAACGAGTTTGACTGAACAGTTAAACGAACTTTACAGCCGCGTCGGGAAGTTGGAATCGGGCAGAATCGGCGTGAAATTAACCGATGAAATTGCCGAAACTTTGCAGGAAAAACTCGCAAACGAGCCGTCGGAAATCGGCGGGAAAAAGATTGACAAAATTAATCGAATGGACGGCGTAAAATTCATCTTCGCCGATAAAAGTTGGATGCTGATGCGTCCTTCGGGGACTGAACCGATGGTTAGAATTTACGCCGAAACTGAAAATAAAAAGGATTTGGAGGTGCTGCTTGAACAAGGTCGCCGTTACTTACTGGGATAATCCCCGCACAATCTCGATGCCCGTCAACCGAAGCGCAAAAACCGCGAAGGCACAGGCGAAAACGTCTCCCCAATGGTTTATGTTCGCCGTCATCTCGGCGATGACGCTGATGCTTTGTATGGCGATTAATCTTCGCGCATTTTCTGAAATGAGCGCGGAAGTCGAACAAAACGAGCGTTTAAGTTTGACGGTCGAACAATTGACCGACGAAAATATCGGACTTCAAACCGAAGTCCACAGTTTGAAAACCGACAAAATGACGGTCGAGCGGGAAGCCCGCAAAATCGGAATGAGTCGCCCGAACGAAAAAGTTCTTGTGCCGGTTAATTGATACGCGGAGAATCGTTTATCAGCACATTTTGCCTGCCCCATTAATAATCCGCCTTTTGCCTATCCGCTCCGCTTTTGCCTACAGTCGAGCCTGCCGCTAAAAAATCGCGGCTGACGTTTTCCCGAATGTCAGCCGCACTTCCTGTTTTAAGGGATGAATTATGAGAGATGAGGGATGAATAATTTTGGTTGGTGAATTTCTCGTGCATCATTTATGATTGGGAAAATGAACTCATATCGAATTTTTTACTCGCCGTATTATTATGCCGACATCGGCGAAAATCACGTTTTTCCGATAAAAAAGTTTGAACTGGTGCGCGACAAACTGTTGGCGGAAGGAACTTTGCGGCTTTCGGAAATCGTCGAACCGCAACCGGCGAAAATTGAAGACGTTTTGCTCGTTCACACGGAAGATTATATTACGCGGCTGCGGAACGGGACTTTGACGACCAAAGAAGTTCGTCGGCTTGGGCTTCCTTGGTCGGAAGCCTTGGTGCGGCGTTCGTTTCTGGCGACTTCGGGAACTATTAATGCGGCAAGATACGCTTTGGAAAACGGCGTTGCGTCAAATTTGGCGGGCGGCACGCATCATTCGTTTCCCGATAGAGGCGAAGGTTTTTGCGTTTTGAATGATGTGGCGATTGCCGTCAGAGTTTTGCAGAAGGAAAATTTGGCGAGACGATTTTTAATCGTTGACTGCGACGTGCATCAAGGCAACGGCACGGCTTTTATTTTCCAAAATGACGAATCGGTTTTTACGTTTTCGATGCACGGAGCGAAAAATTATCCGCTTTTTAAGGAGCATTCGACGCTCGATATTGAACTGCCGGACAAAACCGGCGACGCGGAATTTCTCGAAACCTTGAACGAAGCGTTGCCGCGCATTTTTCTGCACAATCCCGACCTCGTTTTTTATCTCGGCGGCGCCGACCCTTTTGAAAAAGATAAACTCGGACGACTTGGATTGACAATACAAGGTTTAAGAAAGCGTGATGAAGCCGTTTTAAGTTTCGCCAAAGAACGCGAAATTCCGATTGTTACGACGATGAGCGGCGGCTACGCTCTCGACATTAACGACACGGTAGAGATTCATTCAAACACGATTCGCGCGGTGAAAAAAGTTTTCGCCGAATTTCAAACTCAAAACGCTTTCGCCTGAATTGATTGTTCAACCGCCGCGTCCAAATCGGCTTTGATGAAGTTGTCGAAGCCGACGAGTTTTTTGACTAATTTTCCGTTTCTGTCAAACACGAAAGTTTGCGGAATCGCATTGTTCGCGCCCATCAGCGCGTTGGAAAGCGCGTCTTCGGGATGGGCGAGCGGATAAAGTATTTTCAATTTTCGGACAAAATCGGGAACGCGAATTTCGTCTTCCGCGCCGCCGACGTGCAGACCGACGATTTGCAAATCCGCGCCGTATTTATTCTGCAAATCGTTCAAATGCGGAATTCCTTCGAGACACGGCGGGCAATACGTCGCCCAAAAATCCAGCACGACGACTTTGCCTTTTAAATCAGCGAGTTTGACATTTTCGCCCGTAAAATTTTTCCAGCCGAGATTTTCCGCGTTTTTGAGCGGCGGCAGCGGCAGATTCGTTTGCGGAATGTTGTTTATCGAAACCGGCTGATTAGAAATCGAAACCGGCGCGGCGGGGTTGCAAGCCGGGAGAAGGCAGGAGGCGGAAATCAGAAGTCAGAAGGCAGAAACTCTCATAAAAAGTTAATTGTAGATGATAAATGGTAAATGGTAAATGGT
>JAJAYR010000533.1 GCA_026786155.1 Pyrinomonadaceae bacterium | reverse complement strand
TCATCCCTTATTTTGAGCCTGTTTGGACTTCGTTTGCGCGTAAATAAATAAGGTGAAGTATGAACTCGGCAAATTGGGATAAGTTGAAGGATTTATTTAGTCAGGCGATTGATTTGCCGATTGCCGAACGCACGTCTTTTTTGGAAAATTGCGACGAAGACGTCAAAAATGAATTAAAAGTTTTAATCGAAGCGCACGAGCAAGCCGGTGAATTTATCGCCGAACCCGCGATGGTGGAAATCGGTTTGGCTGACGAAACCGATGCCAATATCGGCAGACAAATTGACGGTTATGAAATTTTAGAAGAAATCGGGCAGGGCGGAATGGGCGCGGTTTATCTCGCCGCGCACACGGGCGAATCGTTCACGCAAAAGGTCGCCGTCAAACTCATCAAGCGCGGAATGGACACCGCCGCGGTTCTCAAGCGTTTCGTGATGGAACGCCAAATTTTAGCCAATCTCGAACATCCGAACATCGCCCGTTTGCTCGATGTCGGCACGACGAGCGACGGTTTGCCGTATTTCGTGATGGAATATATCGAAGGTTTGCCGGTAACGAAATTCTGCGCCGCCAACGAATTTTCCACCGAAGAACGGCTCAAACTTTTCCGCCAAATCTGCGCCGCCGTCCAATTCGCTCATCAAAATCTCGTCGTTCACCGCGACATCAAACCGTCGAACATTTTAGTTACTGAAGATGGCACGCCGAAATTATTGGATTTCGGCATCGCCAAACTTTTGAATCCCGATTGGTCGGTCAAAACGGCGGAAGCGACGGCGACGATTGCCAGATTGCTCACACCCGAATACGCTTCGCCCGAACAATTGCGCGGTTTGAATATCACGACCGCAAGCGATGTTTATTCGCTCGGCGTGGTTTTGTATGAACTTTTGAGCGGTCAGCGTCCGTTCAAAATCGAAAGCGATTCGCAGGAAGAATTTATTCAGGCGATTCTGACGAAAGAGCCGGTTCGTCCTTCGTCAGTCGTCCTTCGTCCTTCGTTGTCTGATGATAAACGGTCAACTTCGCCGAACACGCTAAGGACGAAGGGCGAAGGACAAAGGACAAAATCTTTGAAAGGAGATTTGGACAACATCATCTTAAAATCTCTGCGAAAAGAACCGGAGAGGCGTTATCAATCGGTGCAGGAATTAAGCGAAGACATTCGCCGCCATCTCGCCGGTTTGCCCGTTACGGCGACGGCTGATACGGCTTCGTATCGCCTCAATAAATTTATCAAACGGCATCGCGTCGGCGTTTTCGTCGGCGGTTTAACTTTCATAATTCTTTTATTGGCGACGGCAATTACCACCTGGCAGGCGATTATCGCGCGGCGTGAACAAGCCAGAGCCGAGATGCGTTTTAACCAAGTCCGCAAACTCGCCAACACGGTTTTGTTTGAATATCACGACGGCATTGCCAACCTCGCCGGTGCAACGCCGATGCGCGAGAAAATGGTGCAAGATTCGCTCGAATACTTGAACAATCTTTCCGCCGAAAATGACGCTAATCCCGATTTGCAGCGGGAAATTGCGACGGCTTACCAAAAAATCGGCGACGTGCAGGGCAGTCCGTTTCAAGGCAATTTGGGCAATATCGAAAATGCGCTCGACAGCTATCGCCAATCGCTGGCAATCAGAGAAAGGCTTTACGCCGGAAATCCGGCGGACGCGGACACGCGCCGGGCGTTGGCGAAAATCCGCGAATCAATCGGCAATATCTATTTGAAAAAAGGCGAATACGTCGAATCGAATGCCAATTACCGCGAGAGTTTGCGGATTTATGAGGAATTAGCAAACGCCGCAGAAACAACGGTCGAAGACGGCTTCGGGATGGCGCAAGCCCGCCATCGCATCGGGTTTGCGTTGTCGAGACAGGGCGATTCGGCGAACGCGCTCGAAAGTTTTCGGCTCGGTCTGGCGAAATATGAGGAAATCACGCGGCGCGCGCCCGACGTGAAGAAATATCAAAACGGCAAAGGCGGCGCGTTTTTGAAAATCGGCGATATTCTGGTTGAAAACGGCGACTTGCCGAACGGTCTGGAAAATCATCGCCGCGCTTTGGAAATCTGGTCAGCGGTGTCCGCCGCCGAACCGCTCAACACGGTTTTCAAACGGAACACGGCATTTGCCACGGGCAGAATCGCCGAAGATTTGGAAAAACTTAAAGATTACGACGGAGCGTTGGAAAACGCGCAACGATTGATTGCCATTCAACTCGAAATCGCCGCCGCCGACCCGAAAAATGTGCAGTCCGCGTCGGAACTCGGCTCGTATTACGCGATACTCGGAAGCGTTCAGGGAAAACTGGAGAATTACGCCGCCGCACGGGAGAATCTGCAAAAAGGTCTGGAGATTTTGCGTGACATCGCCCGCCAAACTCCCGATGACGCGGCTTTGCGGCGTGATTTGGGGCTGGCTTATTTTAACGCGGGCAATGTTTTCGGCGAAAGCGGTGATGTGGCGGAAGCGATTGAAAATTACCGGCAGGCATTATTGATTCTCGATGCCGAACCGCTGCGAAGCGAAGTTCTCGACGTATCGGCAAAATCGTTTGAACGCAGCGCGGACGCGATGAGTTTATTATCACAAAAAGAACCGGCGAAAAAGAAAACCTATTTAAACGAAGCCGGAAATATGTATCGTAAAAGTTTGGCGGCGTGGAATGAAATGCAGCAAAAAGGTGGGTTGAAATCTAAAGACGCGGGTAAATCCGACGAGTTAAAGCAAAAAATCGCCGATTGCGATGCGGCTTTGGCAAAACTCTAAATCAATTTAAATGAAGGGTGAGCGTAATTGAAAAACGATTCGGAATAGATGAAAGATGATAGCTGAAAGATGAGAGATTAAACCGCCGTCCGAATCTATCAGTTATCATTTCTCATCTGTTATCTATTCCGAATGGTTAAATTTTGATTGAACAAACACTTACCTTGCGCTCAGACTTCTGCAAAAGATTTACCCTCAACTGAAAATCGCAGGCTATTTTACCCGCGATGAAATCACGAGTTCGGGCTTCATCGCTTCGATGGAAATTTGTCGGGCGACTTCTTCGGCAACCGTTCTAAAAGCGACTGCCTGCGGCGAATCCGGGTTGGCGACGACGACGGGAACGCCTTTATCGCCGCTTTCGCGCACTTCCATTCCAAGCGGAATTTCGCCCAGAAGTCGTAAATTAAATTGGTCGGCGAGTTTTTGTCCGCCGCCGCTGCCGAAAATATCGTAGCGTTTGTCGGGCATATCGGGCGGAATAAAATACGACATATTTTCAATCACGCCGAGAACCGGAATCGCCACCTGCTCGAACATCGCAAAGGCGCGGCGCACGTCGGCGAGCGAAACCGCCTGCGGAGTCGTTACCAGAACCGCGCCCTGCACCGGAACGAGTTGCGCTAATGATAATTGAACATCACCCGTTCCCGGCGGCATATCAACGACTAAGTAATCGAGTTCGCCCCAATCAACATCGGTTAAAAATTGGCGGACAACACCGTGCAGCATGGGACCGCGCAGAATCATCGGTTTGTCGGGCGGAACTAAAACCGCCATCGAAATAATTTTCACGCCGTGCGCTTCGAGCGGAACGAGTTGCCCTTTGGCGGAAACCTGCGGCTGAACCGCGCCGATGCCGAGCATTAAAGGCACGTTCGGACCATAAACGTCCGCATCCATCAAACCGACTTTCGCGCCGTCGAGTGCCAATGAAACCGCCAGATTAACCGCGACGGTTGTTTTGCCGACGCCGCCTTTGCCCGATGAAACGGCAATGATATTTTTCACGCCCGGCAGCGCGATTTTATTCGCCACGCCGCGCCCCTGCGGAACTTCCGCGTCCATCGTTACATTGACGGTTCCCACGCCTTCAATCGCGCCGACGAGTTTCATCGCTTCAATTTCAAACGCTTCTTTGACCGGACACGCCGGAGTCGTCAAAACGATGCGAAACGAAACGTCGCCGCCCGCGATTTTCAAATCTTTGACGAAGCCGAGCGTTACGATGTCTTTGTGTAAATCCGGGTCAACGATTTGGCTTAACGCCTCTAAAATACTTTGTTCTGATATTTGGTTCATTTTGTTATAAAAATTTAAGCGACAATCAATCTTTGTCTCGGCGAGGGAATTTCATCGCCGAATTCTTTCGCGGTAGCAAGCCAAAGTTCGATGGCTTCATTGATATTTTTGACCGCTGCGGCTTGGGTTTTGCCGTGCGCCAGACAGCCTTTTAATTCGGGAACTTCGGCGACAAAAATTTTATCTTCGCCGCTCCAGTAGATAATAATTTCGTATTTGTGCATCAATTTTCTCCCAAACGATATTTCTGTAAAATGTTTCGCACTTGGCGGACTTGATAAGTTTTGGCTTTGTCGTCGTCGCGCTGCAAGTTGGGTTTTTCTTCAATTCCGGCTTTGCGGAAACTATGATGAC
>JAJAYR010000532.1 GCA_026786155.1 Pyrinomonadaceae bacterium | reverse complement strand
ATTAGACTTTGAGTTGGAACGCTCGGACGGTTTTCTTTTCAAGAAAGCGTGTCCGTTTTGTTTTTTCAGCGAAAGATTTTCGTCTACTCAAAAGTTTTCAACTGCAAATCTTTCCCATCAGTTGAAACTGAAATCGTCCCGTTGTCGCCGGTTGTCAAAACCTTCGCGCCCGCCGTTTTCCACCGTTCGACCACTTCCGAATGCGGATGTCCGAACGGCGATTTTCTGCCGACAGGAATTATCGCCAGCCGCGCTTTTGAAGCGTTGACAAATTCGGCGATGGAAGATGTGCGGCTGCCGTGATGCGCGACTTTTATCACATCCGCCGCCAGAAATTCCGGCGCGTTCAGTAAATCTTTTTCGGCTTCCTTTTCAATGTCGCCGGTCAGCAAAAACTTCCGCATCCCAAAATCAATACGCAAAACCAGCGAATGATTGTTATTGGAAACCGCCTCTGCGTTCGCTTCCTTTTCAGGATACAAAACCTCGACCTTTACATCATCGAAGGTCAAAACGTCGCCGCGTGAAACAATCGCCGATTCGATTCCGCGCTTCTGCAAAATTTTATCGAGCGCGGCAAACTCGGCGTTTTTCAAAGGCGTGCGGGCAAAAATCGCCGTCCGCACGCGAAAGTTTTCGGCGATGTCCGACAAACCTTGAATGTGGTCGGCATCGGCGTGCGTTGCCAAAATATAATCAATTTGTGAATAACCTTTTGCCCAAAGAAAATTCGACACGACCATTTCGCCGATGTTCGGTGCGTCCGGCGCGAAAATTTCCGGCTCGTCTTCATATTCACTCTGCACGGCAAACCGATTGAAATTTATTCTGCCGCCGCCGTCAACCAGCAAAGTTTCGCCGTTCGGAAACGTCAGCAAAGCCGAATCGCCCTGCCCGACATCGAGAAAATCAATGTGCAGTCTGCCGTCGGCGGTCGGTGCGCTGAACGGATGAAAAACGATTAAAATTAGAAGCGATAAAAAACCGAACGCGGCAAATCGAAGTTTCGGCGGCGCAAAAATTTTGAAATTTGAAATTTGAAATTTGGAATTTAACGCGAACGGTTTCCATCCGTTTAAGGCGAAAACCGAATAAATCAACGGCGCAAAATACAAAATATAAACCGCTTTCATCGCGCCCGAATAATGCGGAATTCGCACACTCGCCTGACTGTTTTCGGTGAAAAAATTCGGGACGGCGACGAGCAGCCAATTGAGCATTTCCGTTATTTTGACGAACGGCAAAGCCAACGCGCCGCTGACGTTGACGAGAAAAACCGCGAAAATCGCCGCGAAACTTTCGAGCGCGATGACCACGCCGACCCACAAATTGAGAAAAACCGAAAGCCACGAAAAACGGTGAAAATAAATTGTCGAAAGCGGCAAAAGCCACGCCTGCACAATCAGGGAGACGAGCATCGCTTCAAAAATATAGCGAAAAACAGTCTGCAAATTTTTCGCTTCGAGCCATTTCAAATACGGCGATTTAAAAAGTTTAACCGTCCAAAGCTGGCGCGAAACTTCGATTTCCCAAACTTGCTCGCGCCAGTAAAACATCTCGCAAAATCTTTTCAGCCAAACCGGAACTTTCGGCGGAAACGGATTTTCGACTGACGGCGACCAACTGCCGATTAAACGCAATTTTTCAATCAGCGGAAACGCCGTCAAAATAATCGCGCCGACGCTGGCGAACGTCAGTTGAAACGACGGGGTAAAAACGTCGTTCGGTCGCCACGCGAGCAATATCAAACCGCACAATCCGAGCGCGTTGAGCAGCGTTCCGTTCCGGTAAATTACCTGCGAAAAAAGCAGAATCGTGAACATTATCGTCGCCCGGACGACCGGCACATTCGCGCCGCCCGCCAGCGCATAAGACCATAAAAACAAGTTCGCAATGACGAACTGCCACAACCTTTTGTTGGTAAAAAATTGAATAAAGAGCAGCGTCAAACCGCCGATAAACGTGATATGCAAACCGGAAATGACGAGAACGTGAAACGTGCCGCCGTCGCGGAAAACCTCCGCCGTTCGCTTATCCAGAAAATTGTCGTTGCCGAGCAAAGAAGCGATTAAAACTCCTGACGTTGAAACATTAAAATTGTCCCGAAAATCAATCGTCAGTTTCTGTCTCGTTCGATAAATCCATCTGAGCGGCACAAAAGTTTCCGCTTCGCCGATTTTTTCGACGAGCAGCGGACTTTTGATAATCGCAGTCGCGTCAATTCCCTGCCCGTCGAGAATTTCCGTCTGCGAAATCACGCCCGCGTTCAAAAAACTGTTTTCGCGCCGCAGGCGGCAAGCGACGCGGATGCGCGAACCGTAATTTAAATTTAAAAATTCGTATTCGCCTTTAATTTGCTCGTCCGGCGCGGCGGCGAAAAGTCTGACGCTGCCGGAAATTTCCGTTTCAACTGTTTTGTAAATCGCCTTTTCGGTCTTCAAAGTCAGGAAAAATCCGCCGACCGCGAGTTCGGGCGCACTTTGCAAAACGCCTTCGATTTCAATCGGGTCGCCGGAATTTATTCGATTTTCATCGTAAATCTTTTTGACGCGATTCGGAGCAACAGTTTGATTGCCAACCTGAAAATACAATGCGCCGAGCGCGGCAAAGGCGACGAAAAGAAAAATCGGAACAAATTTTTGTTTGATAAACGCGATTGTTGAAACTGCCGAAAGTGTGCCAATCGCTGAATAAACCAGCCAGCCGAAAGACAGAAAATTTGCCGCGACAATGCCGAACGCAAAACAGATTGCCAGCCAAAATAAAGGGTAAAGCGTGAAGTTTTTAGAAGAAAGATTTTCAGACATCGCAAGCGAAAGATTTGCAACTAAAAATTTTGAAGTGTTTCGCAATTTGTGTTGATGGAAAAAACCATTCGGCATAGATGAAAGATAATAGCTGACAGATAAAATCTATCAGTTATCATCTTTCATCTATTATCTATTCCGAAGTAAATTTTTTGAAAAACCATTCGGCATAAAATTTGAAACACCATCAAAAATTTTAAGAGAGCATATCACAAAATTATTCGGCTTTTATCAAATTTTTTATTGCAAGAAAACGCCGGTTGCTGATTCCGCGCACTAACAAAAGAAATTCAGGCTTGCGAAATTTGCCAAATTTTTCGCGGTGTTCGACGATTTCCTGTGCCGTTTTCGAGCCGATGTGCGGCAGCTTTTCGAGTTCTTCGACCGAAGCCGTGTTGATATTTATCACAGGCGCAGAGGTTTGCGTTTGATTTTCAACCGATAAAACTTGTTTTGTATTATTTTGCCCGCTACAAGCAAATAAAAAACAGCAAATTAGCAAAGGCAAAAGTTTATGCAGGAAATTGTAAGTGTTGAAATAATATGAGTTATTAGTTTGCATATTTTTATCGAAAACATCTGCAAAACTAATGCTACTACAAGATGCAAAATGCTAGAAGTTACAAAAAATCAACTGTTTGACCGGATGAAAAAGGAGTTTTCCACCGAGTTTTCCACAGATTCTGTGGAAAACTTTTTGCTTATAATTCTCTGCCTTCGGCGGCTTCCTGCAAGTCGTCGAAAGCCTTCTGCATAATCGGGCGGGCGCGTTTGCTGCCGTCCATATCGCCGATGTAGCCTTCGCGCACCATCGCGTCTAAAATGGCGGCGGCGCGTCCGTAACCGATTCGCAGATGTCTCTGCAAAAGTGAAGTTGACGCGCTTTTATTCATCACGACGGTGCGGAGCGCGTCGGGGAAAAGCGGATCGCGTCTGCCCGGCATATCGTCCACGTCAACCAATTCGTCTTCGGTTTTAGTAATGGTCGTGTCGTATTCGGGTTTGCCCTGCGTCTTGATGTGTTCGACGATTTTGGCGATTTCCTTTTCGTCCACGAACGCGCCGTGAACGCGGATAATCTGCGAAGTTCCGGGCGGCAGAAAAAGCATATCGCCTTTCCCCAGAAGACTTTCCGCGCCATTGGCGTCAATAATCGTCCGCGAGTCAACTTTTGACGACACGCGAAACGAAATGCGCGACGGGAAATTCGCTTTAATCAAACCCGTAATCACGTCAACCGACGGTCTTTGCGTCGCCAAAACCAGATGAATGCCGACGGCACGCGCCATCTGCGCCAATCGCGTGATTGATTCTTCGACTTCCTTGCCCGCCACCATCATCAAATCGGCGAGTTCGTCAATGATAATCACGATATACGGCAGTTTTTTCCACGCTTCGCCGTTGTCGTCGAGTTGTTCGACGGCGTTGCGCTTTTCGACTTCCGCGTTGTAGCCGTCAATGTTGCGAACGCCCCAACCGGCAAGGTCTTTGTAGCGTTTTTCCATTAGCGAAACCGCCCATTTAAGCGAGTTGGCGGCGCGTTTCGGGTCGGTGATAATCGGTGTCGCCAAATGTGGAATGTCAGCGTAAATGCCGAGTTCGACTTGTTTCGGGTCAACCATTATAAACTTCACTTCGTCGGGTTTCGCTTTATACAGAATCGAAACGACGAGCGTGTTGACGCCGACGGATTTGCCCGCGCCGGTCGCGCCCGCGATTAAAAGATGCGGCATTTTCGCTAAATCGGCGGCGTAATTCAAACCGTCAATCGTTTTGCCGAGCGCTAAGGTCAGCAATGATTTTGAATTTTCAAACTTTTTCGATTCGATGACTTCGCGCAGGTGAATCGTGTCGCGTTCGCTGTTCGGAACTTCGATGCCGACGAACGCTTTGCCCGGAATGCGGTCAATGCGGATTGATTCGGCTTCGAGCGCGAGACATAAATCGTCGGATAAATTTGTGATGCGCGAGTATTTAACGCCCGGGTCGGGTTTGAATTCATAAGTCGTCACGACCGGACCGGGACAGATGTTGACGACTCTGCCGGTGGCGTTAAATTCTTTGGTTTTTTCTTCCAAGTCTTTCGCCTGAGCGCGGGCTTCGTCTTCTCTGACTTGAACGCGCGGCGGCGGCGGATTGAGAAAATCCGTGGTCGGCAAAACGTAATCGTCAAAGTTCTGCGGCTTGCGCGGCAACGCGGGCAAATTTTCGGTTGCTTCGTCAATCGTCTCCGCCGCTTCTAAAATTTCCGCGTCTAATTCGCCCGTTGGCTGAACCGGCGTAAAGGTAATTGGCTCATCGCTCCGGCTCGCAAAAATCGGAATTTGCGATTCGTCGTCAGACTTCAAGAATTCTTCGGAAACGGAAATTATCGGAGGCGGCAGCGGTTCTTCGATATTTTTTATCGTTTCTTTAATTTTCGCGGGCGTTTCAGACGGTTCGGGTTTGGCGGCACTGCCTAATTTTTTGAAAATCGAAGAAAGTTTTTCGCCGACGGAAGTAGTTTTTTCTCTGGCAACTTCTTTCTCATTTTCTTTCGCGGCTTCCTTTTTAATTTCTTTCGGATTACCGGCAAAAGCGTCGCCGGTCGAAATGGTCGGTGCTTTTTGATTCGGTTTCTCCGGGCGCGTTTCGCGGCGTTTTTCCAGACGCGCCTCTTTCGTTTTGTTTCGCGCGTCGCGCCATTCCCGGTAGCCGCTAAACCATTCGCCGAGCCGCATCTGAAAATTTTCCCACGCCAGCGAAAAATTACCGAAGAAAGCCGCGAAGGAGAGATTTGTTATGACCAAGAGTGAAATCAAAAAAATAGTTACCAGCACGATTTTTGCACCGATTTTACCGATTAATGATTCAAGGACTGTTTCTCCCAAAAACTTTCCTACTATTCCGCCATAAAAACCGAAGAGTTTAAGTAATCCAGAAGTAGAAGCGATGAGAAATAAATACCCTAAAACTTGGCTCAACGGTGGGTTTAGTTTTATGGATTGAAATACGCGCCACGCTGCTAAAGCAAACAATACAGGTATAATGTAGATTACTAAACCAATAAATTGAAACATCCAGTCGGCTATAATTGCTCCAACCATACCAACCCAATTATTATTGACCTTGAATGACCAGCCGGTGGAATTACGAGACCAATCATCTTGACTAAATGTAATCAAACACAAAAAAAACAGAACTGATAATGCCGACAAAACGACGGCAACAATTTCATTACTTCTTGATTGAGATTTTGAGTCTGCTTTTTTTTCTAATTCAATTGCCATTTTCTTAAATTTCAAATTTCAATCTGAAATCTGAAATCTGAAACTCTATTTTTCTTTCTTGAACAACAAAAATTCCTTGATAAATTCGTCAATATCACCGTCTAAAACCGATTCGACGTCCGATTTTTCAAACTTCGTGCGCGTGTCTTTCGCCAAACGATACGGGTGCAGAACGTAATTGCGAATCTGTGAACCGAAAGAAATATCCTGTTTCGTCGCTTCGAGTTCGGCGGCATCGCCGCGCCGCTTTTCAAGTTCCAATTCGTAAAGTTTCGAGCGCAGAACATTCATTGCGACGACTCTATTTTGAAGCTGCGAACGCTGATTTTGACAGGTTACGACCGTATTCGTCGGCAGATGCGTAATTCTGACCGCCGAATCCGTTACGTTAACGTGCTGACCGCCCGCGCCGGATGAGCGATAAGTGTCAATCCGCAAGTCCTTGTCGTTAATTTCAACGACGATGTTTTCGTCAATTTCCGGCGAAACGAACATCGAAGCAAACGATGTTTCGCGGCTGCCGCCCGAGTTAAACGGCGATATTCTGACGAGCCGGTGAACGCCCGCTTCGCACGACAGCAAACCGTAAGCGTAATCGCCTTCGACGCGAAATGTCGCCGATTTTATTCCGGCTTCGCTGCCCGATTGCTCGTCCAAAATTTCGACTTTGAAGCCTTTGCGTTCTGCCCAGCGCAGATACATTCTAAGAAGCATCTGCGCCCAATCCTGCGCGTCCGTGCCGCCCGCGCCCGACTGAATCGAACAAATCGCGTTGTTCGTGTCGGTTTCGCCCGACAACAAACTCTGCGTTTCGGCTTCAGCAACTTCGCTTTCGAGTTTGGCGATTAAATCGTTTAACTCGCCAGTCGAATTCGCGTCGGTGGCGGCAAATTCAAACAATACTTCGGCATCGGAAACGCCGGTTTCAAAATTTTCCTGCTGCGCCAAAGTCTTTTCGAGATGGCTTCGCTGCCGCACGATTTTCTGCGCCGTTTCCGAATCGTTCCAGAATTCGGGCGCGGAAATTTGCGCTTCTAATTTTTCAAGTTCCAATCGTTTGGCAGGTTCGTCAAAGAAACCTCCCAAGTTGTTCAACTTTGACTTTTATTGTTTCGTATTTTGTTTGTAAATCGTTTAATTCCATTTTGAGTATCTTAAATCTAACTAATAACGCTTATTTCAAATCTTTTGCGTTGTAACCGCTCCAAATTATTTTTTGAGATTTTATCGGAATATCACTTCTTATCAGCACTTTTTCATATTTTTTGTCAACGGGTAAATCAACTTGATACCGATAATTGGCATACTCGTTATTACCATAATGACGAGAGCCACCATAAGCTAATAAATATTCTTTTCCGTCTTCATCTAAAAGTTTAATTTCAGGATTGACTATTTCGCCACTTGGAATCCTAATTCCTCCGCCACCATTAAATGTAATAGTTTCATCTGATGGTTCTAAAAGAATTGATATGTAATTAATATCTTTTTCAATCTTCACCAAATTTTTAATATTAATTTCTTTTCCATCGGAAGTAATGAGAAAATCACTTTCTAAAACAATTTCCTTAATATATTTACCGAAAAAGAAATTTATATAAACAAATAAACCGATAATAATTAATGAAATCCCAATTAGTCCGGTTATAACAATAGTTCTCTTGTTTTTCATAACTCAACTCTTCAGCCTTTCTTTATGTCTAAAGCTAAAAATCAATAAGCCTAAACTAACAATCGAACAAAGCCACGCGAACCAGTCGCCGTATTTCACATAAAAAGTTTGCCCGCCGTCGCTCTTTGAAACCGTCCAAAGGCGCGTCGTTTCCGTATAAACTTCCGCCGCGTCCGAGATTTCGCCGCGTTCGTCAATATACGCCGTGATGCCGACGTTGGTAGCGCGTAAAACGGGACGATTCGTTTCGACGGCGCGGAAAACTGCGCTCGCTAAATGTTGCCGCAAAACCGCCGTGTTGCCGAGATAACCGTCATTCGTCATTTCAATCAAAACGTCCGCGCCGCGCCGCACAAATTCACGCGAAAGCGAGGCGAAATGCGATTCGTAACAAATCATAATTCCCGCTTGCGCGTTGCCGACCGGAAACAGATTGTAATTTTCGCCGGGCTGAAAACTGCCGACCAGCGTCGGAATAAACGGCTTAAGCGGCGACGGCACGGGCGCGAATTCGCCGAACGGAACGAGATGAATTTTATCATACTGCCCGATTTTCGCGCCCTGCGGATTTATCAT
>JAJAYR010000531.1 GCA_026786155.1 Pyrinomonadaceae bacterium | reverse complement strand
GTCAAAACCCGTATGATTTTCCGTCAGATTTTTAGCATTAAAGTTAAAGTCAAAGTCAATTCTTTCGCCGCCGAAATCAACTCCGATACCTCTGCCGTGTAAATTATAAGAGACGGTTTCCGCCGCATCGAGAAAGCCTCTTTTCGGAACTCGTTCGCTGCCTTTGTTAACGGCGACAAATTTGACATCGCCGAATTTTTCCCTGAGCATTGCTGTCGCCAGCAAAACTTTATTCGTGCGTTCCCGAATCAAATTTAATAGAATATCTTTCATTGTTTTCACCTGAACCTTTCCACATCATTTGCCGCTCGTCGGACAGATTCCATCGAATTATAATATAAATAAAATTTCGACAAATCTGAAAACTCGACAATAACAACGGGAATTTCCGTCAACCCAAATTCTTGCGCCGCCGCCAAACGATGATGACCGTCCAATAAATAAATCGTTCCGTCCGTTTCATCTTGAACCGCGATTGCCGCTTCACCGAACCAGCCGTATTTCTCGATTATCTTTTTTATTTCAGCAATTTTGACTTCTGCTCCGATGACGCTTTCCGTCGGTCTGATACTTTCTAAAGTTATTTGGTGAACGGCTTTATCAATTTCCATTTATAGTTTCAGTTAAACCGTTTCAAAAATAACTTCTTTCGGTGTCGGCAAAGGTTTCCCGTCTTCCTTAAAAATCTGAATAACTTCTTCAACGGCTTCGTTCAATTCAATAAAAACTTTCAGCGCGTCGTCGCCGTGAATGCCGCCATACATCAATTCGGGACACATTCCGATAAAACAACTGTCTTCATCGCTCCAATAAACGACTTTTTTATACAAATCGGCTTCTTTTCTCATTTGCTTTTTATCTCTTCAATCGCTTCTTTGACCTGTTTGATTTGATATTTTTCCGCGTCGTTTCCGGTCTTTCCAGAAATTGTAACAATTTTTGAACAAGACCGATGCCAGTAATTTCGATGGCTTCCCTTGCCGCCGCGATTGGTAAAACCGCCGCGTTCGAGTTCGGCAATCAGTTCTCTAATCTTCGGCGGCATAATTTTTAGAGATTCATCTGCCGCTCGATTTCGTGCAGTTCCCACTCGTCAAGCAGTTCGGGGAAAACGGCTTCCTGCTCGTTTTGCCACGCGACGATAAAGCGCGACTGCTGGCTGTCGCTCAGATGTTTGACGTAGCTTAAAATCAAAACCCAGCCCGCGCCGAGATATTTGTTCAGTTCGCGTGTCGTTGTAACTTCAGCAGTTAATTTGGTGTCTTCAAGTTTCATAAATCTTAATTATATTTTGTCGTAAGTCGCGTCATCATCGTTATTCCAAACTTTTCCGAACGCTTTTTCGGAAAGTTTGGTTGCGGCTTCGATAAGTTTTTTCTCCTCGCGTTCGGCGAGAAAGTCAACGAAATTTATGACCTCCGCGATTTTCTGCGGCGGCAGTTGTTCGATTTTTTCAAATAATAACTCTCTTGCCTGCATAATTTTTCTCCGATAGATAAAGAATTTAATCCCATTTGCCGATTTTCTGCAATCGTTTGATTTTGCGTTTCGCCAGTTCGCGTTTGAGTTTCGTCATTCGGTCGAGAAAAACGACGCCGTCGCAGTGGTCGGTTTCGTGCAGGATGCAGCGTGCCGTCAGTTCCTCGCCGTCGAGTTCAAACCAATTTCCGTTCACGTCCTGCGCCCGCAGAACGGCGCGTTGATTTCGGGTTATCGGAACATATAAACCCGGAAATGACAGACAGCCTTCGTCACCAGTTTGTTCGCCTTCGACATAAATAACTTCGGGATTGATTGCCGCGATGCGCTGCGCCGCGTCTTCTTCGTGCGAGCAGTCCATGACAAAAATCCGGTTGGAAACGGCGACCTGCGGCGCGGCAAGCCCGACGCCTTTGGCTTCATACATCGTCTCGAACATATCTTCGACGAAAGTTTTCAGCCGGTCGTCAAAATGCTCGACGGGTTTGCCGACAGTCAGCAGCACGGGCGCGGGATAATTTACGATTTCAAGCAAAGCCATTCGACGATTTTAACGCGAAACACGCGAAATCAGAAAACGACTTCCCTTTTCCCGATTCTCAGCCAGATTTTGAAATGCTTTTTTCGCTCGCCGGTTTGAATGTCGAAATCGAAATATCTGACGATGAAATTTTTATGAACCGCATAAAATTCGAGTTTCGCGCCTTCAAATTTCGCGGCGTTTTTGGCAAGTTCGGAAACCGCTGCGGATTTCTGCAAAAACCTACCGAAACAAAGCGCGTCTTCGAGATGTTTTTTGATTGACGGCGGATTAAAATCCGGTGAAAACTCGCGGAAAAGTCGCTCGAATTCCGCGTTTAGAGAGCGGCGCGTCAGCGGCAAAAGTTTCTCGACTTCGCGCAGTCGTTTCCAGAAAAGCGATTCGGCAAAAGCGTTTATTTCATCGGGGAAAATCTCGACGATTTCGCAGATTTCTTCGGCGGTGAGAGCGTTTTCTTTTCCGATTCGTTCGGGCGCGGACAGAAATTCGCGGCGCAGATTTGCATCGGTATAAACTCGCGCCAGAAAGTTTAGCGTTTCGAGCAAACTCATTAGAATAGAAATTACGCTGTTTAATGCCGAAACACGCCCGAAGTTACTGTGCTTTGCTCTATCATCGGCACAGTAACTTCGTTAACTTCGGGCGTGTTTCGGCAAAATCAATAATCTCTTTTGCCGTAGCGATTTCGTCTAAAATTTCGGCGAACGGCGGAAAATTTTCGTCGCGTTCGAGAATTGCGCCTTTGACATTTGTTCGACGGCAAACTTCGCGGAAAACTTCCCAAATTTCATCGTTCGTTTTGTTCGCGTGCGCGTCAATCAGGCGGTTGTCGTGTTTATGAAGTCCGGCGAAATGCAGTTGAACGACGTTTTCGAGCGGCAATTCATCCAGGATTTCGCGCCAATCAATTCCGAAATTTGTCGAATTGATATAAAGATTCGTGATGTCGAGCAAAAGCCCGCAATCGGTCTCCCGCAAAATCTTCGTGATAAATTCGGCTTCCGACATTTCGGACGACGGAAAGCGCACGTTATAAGTGATATTTTCCAAAATAAAAGGTATTTTAATTTTATCTTTAACGCGCGAAATGTTGCGGACGAAAATTTTAATCGCTTCGTTGGTGTAAGGCACGGGCGCGAGATGTCCGATGTTCACGCCGTTTGATTTGGTAAAGCAAAGATGGTCGCTGAACCACGCCGGATTTAGTTTTTCGACGAGTCCGGCAAATTTTTCCAGATAAATTTCGTCTATGCCTTCCGCGCTTCCCAGAGACAAATTCAAACCGTGCGGAATCAGCGGAAAATGTTGTTTTAATAAATCTAATTCTTCGAGTTTTTTTGAATGAGCGTCGAAATAATGGTCGGCGGTGATTTCTAAAAAATCAATTTTGTCTTGGTGAAGAAATAAATCGGCGCGAAACGGTTCACGAAAACCGATGCCGACACCGAGATGTGGAAGGTGCGGTATCTTGCCGGAAACAGACTTCGAGTGTCCCGCTGCTGAGTCGGTAAGTAACATATAATTTTCGCCGAATATTTGAGAAACCGCGCTTTATTTAAGCGGTTTTACCTTCTTCCCTTTCATCTGCGTCCATCAATCCTTGTTTGACGGAACTTTCAATGTAGAGTAAAAAAAGCATTTTTTCGTGGTTTTCTTTGGTGTTGTATTTATGGGAAAGTTCGGTGAACATTTTTTCTATTTCCCCCAAAACCATTCTTTTAATGTCGTCTTTTTCTGTTTCCGTGAACATATCTTTTTCTCCTTAATTCGATTGTCTGAATAATTCAGAAACTATTCTATACCTGCATCTGTAATTTTGAAAGGATTGCGTTCGCTCTGGTTGAATATATTTTAAGTTTCAACCGCCGCAGCCACCACAGCCGCCGCCGCATCCGCTTCCGCCATCGCCGCCGCTCGACGAAGAACAACTGCCGCAGCCGGAACTGCACGAACTTCCGGTTGAATTATTCTGCGCTTTTTGAAACGCCAGATTGTAATCGCTGTAAATCGTTCCCGCGAGTGCCGCGCCGCCAAAGATGCCGACCGACAGCAAAAACGGGTCAACCGCCGCGAATGCCGCCGACGTTGGAACGCCCGTTTCAATCGGATAGTGTTTCGACGGTTTAATGCGCTCGAAAGCCAGTTGCAGACGTTTCAGATATTCTTTGCCGAGATTTGTTAAACGCGGCATTTTCGCCGCCAGACTCAAAACGAACAGACCGCTAATGGTGATAAAAACAATGCCGAAAACATTCCAATAACCGTTGTAAATCGCGGCGATTACTTTATACGCGCCCAAACTTCCGAAAACTAAAAACGCCTGTAAAGCCAGCCGTCTGCTGCGCGATTTCGTCGTTTCGTCGGGAATGAAATGCTGCATTTCGAGCCGCGCCCGGTAAGTTTCGTAATAAGGTTGGAGCGCGTCTTTCAAACCGTCCTTCTGAAATAACTCTTTGACTTCGCGCGTCCGGTCGAACCAGCCGAGCGCGGTTCTTTCAACGGTTGATAAATTTCGTCGGTCAAAATCCGAGATGGTCGGATAAATCTGCGGCGATTTCTTATCATCGCTTATAAATTTCAGCAGATTTTTTTGCGCCAGCGCGAACACGACGGCGCGGACAAGTTCGTTTTCGCCGCCGCGCAGATAGGCGATTTCAAAAGCGTCCGGGTTATTGGGAATCGGCGGAATGCTGAAATTCGCCGTTTTGTCCGTTCGGCTTCGCACGATGCGGAAACCGACGATGGCGGCGATGATAAAAAGAATGTAAAAGACCAAAAAATACGGTCCATACATATTGGCGAGCGAATTATCAAATAAGAAGTCCATAAAATTTCCTCCTCAAAATCTATTCTATCCGCTTTTGATTACGAATTTCTACATTTTTTTGTTTTGCTTGTAACAAAAAGTTAAGACTGCCGAAGCACTTCGGCGGAACTTAATTTTTTCCACCAAATTATTCGACGATTTTTGCCTTTTCCGTTTCCCCCCAATTGCAGAGCAGTCTTTTGTCTTCATCAGAAAGTTTCGAGTCGCCGTGCATCCAAAGATATTGGTTATACGGCATTTCGCCGCCGATCACTTGGTCGCAGATTTCGTCGAGTTTACGCCCTTTCCTTTTCGCGTTGTAAGTGTTCCAAATTGAAAAATTCAGTTTCTGCCGACCTTCGTCAATGTGTTGCGCGAGCAGCCAATTAACCGGCGTGATGTTGGAATACCACGGATAACTCGTCTGATTCGTATGACAATCGCTGCAGCTTCGCTTCAAAATTTGCCCTACTTTTTCAGGAACTTGCGTCGTCGCTTCCAAAG